>JAEHDO010000405.1 GCA_016880375.1 Betaproteobacteria bacterium
CTGAACGGCAAGCAGATCGTCGTCTACAAATCCGGCCGCACGGCGCCGGGGCAGGGCGGCGTGATGGGCCACACCGCCTCCATCGCCGGCGGGCTGACGCTGTTCGAATCGGTGGTGCGCCACGCCGGCGCCATCGTCGCCGAGGACTTCAACGGCTTCGACGATCTGTTCTACATCGCCGGCGTGCTGCAGGGCAAGAAGGTTGGCGGCCGCCGCATCGGCGCCATCAGCGGCGCCGGCTTCGAGGCCGTCGGCATGGCGGACAACATCGAGTCGGACAGCTTCGCCCTGGAAATGGGCGCGCTGGAAGAGGCCACGGTGAAGAAGGTCGAGGAGATCCTCGTTGCCAAGAAGCTCGACCAGCTGGTCGAGGTGCGCAACCCGATCGACATCAACCCGGGCGCCGACGACGAGGCCCACCTGCAAATTTCCGAGGCTTTCCTGCAGGACCCGAACATCGACGCGGTGGTGGTCGGCCTCGACCCGACCGCGCCCTCGGTGCGCGCGCTGGTGGAGAGCAAGCTGCGCCCCGGCCACGACCTCAGCGACCCGAAGAGCACGGTGCACCTGATGCCGCCCATCGTCGAGCGCAACGACAAGCCGCTCATCGGCATCGTGGACGGCGGCACGCTCTACGACGCCATGGCCGCCCTCCTGATGGACCGCGGCGTCTGCGTCTTCCGCAACTGCGCACGCGGGACGAAGGCGCTGGTGCGCTACGTCGAGGCGCGGCAGAATGCCGACTACCTGAAACACCGCCGTCCCGGCGGGACTGACTTTTAACCGAGGGAATCCATATGAGCGACACGCTGAAACCCGGACTCACCGCCACCTGCCGCATCGATATCGACACCGCCCGCACCATCGGCTTCATGGGCGACGAATGCCGCGTCTATTCGACGCCGAGCCTGCTCTACGACATCGAGATTGCCTGCCGCGACCTGCTGCTCGCGCACATCGAACCGGGCAAGGATTCCGTCGGCACCCGCGTCGAGCTCGACCACGTCGGCGCGACGCTGCTCGGCATGTGGGTGGAAATCACCGTGACCCTGAAGGAAGTCAACGGCCCTGCCGTTTCCTTCGAATTCACGGCGCGGGATGCGCTCGAGGAAGTGGCGCGCGGCAAGCACAGCCGCTTCATCGTCGGCACCGAAAAGACCGCGCAGCGGCTGAAGGCGAAATTGGCGAAGGCGACGGGGGGCTAGCCCCTCACCCTAACCCTTTCCCCGCAAGCGGGGCTAGGGGATTTGCTCCCTCTCCCGCTGGCGGGAGAGGGCCGGGGAGAGGGTGGGTTATCCCGGCCGCCTGTCTACCACCCGCCGTGCCTTGCCGACCGAGCGCTCGATGCTCGCCGCCGGCACCACGCGCACGCGGGCCGAGATTCCGATGCTGGACTTGATGTGGTGCTGCAACTCGGCGGCGGCCTGGCTGCGCACGCTTTCGTTGTCGGCTTCCGGCAGCATTTCCACCTGCACCTCGACCTCGTCCAGGTTGTGCGGCCGCGTCACCTCGATGACATAGTGCGGCGCGAGGGCGCGGATTTTCAGGATCAGTTCCTCTATCTGGCTGGGGAAGACGTTTACGCCGCGGATGATCAGCATGTCGTCCGAGCGGCCGGCGAACTTGTCGAGGCGGCGCATCGGCCGCGCCGTGCCGGGCAGAAGCCGGGTGAGGTCGCGCGTGCGGTAACGGATCATCGGCAGCGCCTCCTTGGTGAGCGTAGTGATGACCAGTTCGCCGAATTCCCCGTCGGGCAGCACCTCGCCACTGGCGGGGTCGATGATCTCCGGGTAGAAGTGGTCCTCCCAGAGGGTGAGGCCGTCCTTCGTTTCGAAGCACTCCATGGCCACGCCGGGACCGATGATTTCCGACAGGCCGTAGCACTCCATGACGTGGATGTTCATGCGCGCCTCGATGGCTGCGCGCATCTCATGCGTGCACGGCTCGCCGCCGGCCAGCGCAAGCTTCAGGCCGCTTGCCGCCGGGTCGAGGCCCTGCCCGGCGAAGCCGTCGGCCAGGGTCAGCAGGTAGGAGGGCGTGCAGCATATGATCTTCGGCCGGAAATCGTTGATCAGCTGCACCTGTTTTTCGGTCTGGCCGCCCGATATCGGGACGACGGTGCAGCCGAGGCGCTCGGCGCCGTAATGAAAGCCCATGCCGCCAGTGAACAGGCCATAGCCGTAGGCGTTGTGCAGGAGGTCGCCCGGCCGTCCGCCGGCGGCGAAAATCGAGCGCGCCATGACGTTCGCCCACAGGTCGAGGTCGGCGCGCGTGTAGCCGACGACGGTCGGCTTGCCGGTGGTGCCGCTGGAAGCGTGCAGGCGGATGATTTTTTCGCGCGGCACGGCGAACAGGCCGAAGGGATAGGCGTCGCGCAGGTCGGCCTTGGTGGTGAACGGGAACTTCGCCAGGTCGGCGAGCGAGGCCAGGTCTTCCGGCCGCACGCCGGCGCGCTCGAACTTGCGCCGCACCGGGGCGACGTTCTGCCAGACGTGGGCCAGGGTGGTTTTCAGGCGCTGGAGCTGGAGGGCGGCGAGTTCGGCCGGGGTGACGCGCTCGACCGCTTCGAATACTTGACGCATTTCAAGAGTTTACCCCATAAGCCGGGATTTCCATCCGGTTTGATCCTGGTCAAACACAGAACTTGCCTTGCGCCATGAAATGATACAAAATATCTATATCAAAACGCATTTTAAGAATCACCAAGCGCGAAGCGGCTGCGCCGAGGAGGAGATCATGAACAGCATTGCGTGCGCGACAATTGCGCAAAAACGTATCACGTTGACGAACGCGCGCGCCTCCTGATCATGGCCGCCACCGTCAGGAAAGTCCCGCAGTACTGCTACCAGTGCGTGGCCGGCCCCGATCTCCTCACCGTCAAGGTGGAGGACGGCGTCGCCACCGAGATCGAGCCGAACTTCTCCGCCTGCGACGTGCATCCCGGCGCCGGCAAGTGCTGTGTCAAGGCCTACGGCATCATCCAGAAGACCTACAGCCCGCACCGGCTCCTGCAGCCGATGAAGCGCACCAACCCGAAGAAGGGGCGCAACGAGGACCCCGGCTTCGTGCCGATCTCCTGGGACGAGGCCTTCGACCTCATCGGCGCGAAAATGCAGGAAATCCGCGCCCGGGGCCTCACCAACGAGCACGGCTATCCGCGCGCGGCGGCCAGCTTCGGCGGCGGCGGCATTCCCACTTATTACATGGGCACCTTCCCGGCGTTTCTCGCCGCCTGGGGGCCGGTGGATTTCAGCTTCGGCAGCGGCCAGGGCGTCAGCTGCACGCACTCCGAGCACCTCTACGGCGAGCTCTGGCATCGCGCCTTCACCGTCTGCCCCGATACCCCGAGCTGCAATTACGTGCTCTCCTTCGGCGCCAACATCGAGGCCTCGGGCGGCGTCGTCGGCGCCTGGCGCCACGGCGTGGCGCGCGAGCGCGGCATGAAGCGCATCCAGTTCGAGCCGCACCTGTCGGTCACCGGCGCCGCCTCGGCCGAATGGGTGCCGATCAGGCCGAAGACCGACGCCGCCTTCCTCTTCAGCCTTATCCACGTCCTGCTGCATGAAATGCCGCGCGAGAAGCTCGACGTGCCCTTCCTCAAGCAGCATACCGGCTCGCCCTACCTGATCGGCCCCAACGGCTTCTACCTGCGCGACCCGGCGACGAAGAAGCCCCTGCTGTGGGACCTGAAGCGCAATGCCGCCGTGCCCTTCGACACGCCCGGCACCGACCCGGCCCTGGACGGCGCGTTCACCCTCGACGCCATCGAAGTCGGCGCGGACGGGGAGACGTGGACGCACGTGGGCCTCACGGCCGAAACCGCCTTCGGCAAGCTGGTCGCCCGCGTCAAGCCCTATGCGCCCGAATGGGCGGAGAAGACCTGCGACGTCCGCGAAGGCACGGTGCGCCGCATCGCCGCCGAGTACGTCGAGCACGCCCAGGTGGGGGCGACGGTCGAGATCGACGGCGAGACGCTGCCCTACCGGCCGGTGGCCATCCAGTTCGGCAGGACGGTCAACAACGGCTGGGGCGCCTACGAATGCTGCTGGGCGCGCACCCTCATGGCCTGCCTAATCGGCGGACTGGAGGTGCCGGGCGGCACCCTCGGCACCACAGTGCGGCTCAACCGGCCGGCAACGACGCGGCAGGCGAGCGTCAAGATCAACGAAGACGGCTTCATGCATTACCCGATGAATCCGACCGACAAGGCGCACTGGGCGGCGAAGCCGAAGGTGCGCAATGCCCACGACACCATGGTGCCCCTGTCGGCAAGCTCGCCCTGGAGCACGGCGCTCGGCCCGACGCACTTCTCCTGGATGTTCCAGAAGGAGTCGCCGGAGAACTGGCCCAAGGTCACCGCGCCCGACATCTGGTTCTGCTATCGCACCAATCCCTCGATCTCCTTCTGGGACACCAAGGAACTCTCCAGGCGCATCGCCGAATTCCCCTTCATCGTGGCTTTCGCCTACAACCACGACGAAACCAACCACATGGCGGATATCCTGCTGCCGGAGCGCACCGACATCGAGAGCACCCAGCTGATCCGCATCGGCAACAGCAAGTTCATCGAGCAGTTTTGGGACCACGAGGGCTTCGCCCTGCGCCAGCCCGCGGTGAAGCCGGCGGGCGAGACGCGCGACTTCACCGACATCGCCACGGAGCTGGCGGTGCGCGCCGGCCTCCTGGAGAAATACAACGAGGCCATCAACCGCGGCTCGGCCTGCGTGCGGCTGGCCGCCGAGCATTACGATTTTTCCCTCGATCCCGCGCAACGGCACGATGCCGAGACGATCTGGGACCGCACCTGCCGCGCCGCCAGCGCCGAACTGACTGACGGCAAGGAAAGCGACGGCCTCGACTGGTTCAAGCAGAACGGCCTGCGCACCCGCCCGATCTCGCGCCTGTCCTGGTATCTCTTTCCCGAGCTGCGGAAGAAGGGCATCCGCTTCGAGATGCCGTTCCAGGAACGCCTCTATCGCGTCGGCGTCGAGCTCGGCCACCGCCTGCACGAGCAGGGCATCAAGTGGTGGGACGTGCAGCTCGAGGAGTACGGCGGCCTGCCTAAGGTGCTGGATTTCCCCGGCATCTGGGAAAAGGAGACCGTCAGGCAGGGCGGCGCCGGCGCCCTGGAACAGTACCCGTTCTGGCTCATCACCTCGCGCAGCATGCAATACGCCTGGGGCAGCAACGCCGGCATCCAGCTGATGAACGAGGTTTCCGGCAACGTGCGCGGCAGCAAGGGCGTGCTCATCAACAGCCGCAGGGCGCGCGAACTGGGAATCGAGGAGGGCGACCTGATCGAGGTGAGTTCCTACGTCGGCACGACGCGGGGACCGGCGATGCTGTCCGAAGGCATTCGCGCCGACACCCTGCTGATGATGGGCCAGTTCGACCACTGGGCCACGCCCTACGCCAAGGACCTGAACAAGCCGAGCATGAACAGCCTGATCCCGATGTCGATGGCGCTCACCGACTCCACCGGCTCCGGGGCGGACATCGTGCGCGTCGGCGTGAAAAAGCTGGAGGCAGCGTAATGGCCCGCTACATCATGACCGTCGACCTGCGCCGCTGCATCGGCTGCCAGACCTGCACGGTCGCCTGCCGCCA
>JAEHDO010000406.1 GCA_016880375.1 Betaproteobacteria bacterium
AAAAAAGTCAGTCTCCGCAATACGGCGAATGTCAGGTTCAGCGCATGCCCGGCAGCACGCCCTTCATGCCACGCATCATTTTTTGCAGCCCCCCCTTGGAGAATTGTTTCATCATCTTCTGTGTCTGCTCGAACTGGTTGAGCAGGCGGTTGACCTCCTGCACCTGAACGCCAGCACCCGTGGCAATGCGCCGCTTGCGCGATGCCTTGATAAGATCCGGCTTGGCCCGCTCTAGCGGCGTCATCGAATTGATGATCCCCTCAAGACGGCGGACGGCCTTGTCCTCGACTTGGGAACCGGCCTGCTGTGCGGCCTGGGCAAACTGGGCTGGCAGTTTGTCGATGAGGCCAGACAGGCCGCCCATCTTGCGCATCTGGCCGATCTGTTCCTTGAAGTCATTCAGGTCGAAGCCCTTGCCGGTCTTCAGTTTCTGGGCGAACTCTTTCGCCTTTTCCTGATCTACACCGCGCTGCGCCTCCTCGATGAGACCCAGTACATCACCCATGCCGAGAATGCGTGACGCCATACGCTCGGGATGAAACTCCTCAAGCCCGGTCAGCTTTTCCCCGACGCCAGCGAACTTGAGCGGCTTGCCGGTAACATGGCGCACGGAAAGTGCGGCGCCGCCGCGCGCGTCGCCATCGAGTTTGGTAAGAATGATCCCAGTTAGGGGCAGGGCTTCATTGAAGGCACGCGCGGTGTTCACCGCATCCTGTCCGAGCATGGCGTCTACCACGAAGAGGGTCTCGACGGGCTGCAATGCCTCATGCAGCTCAGCAATCTCCCGCATCATGGCTTCATCGATGGCGAGCCGTCCGGCGGTATCGAACAGCACTACGTCATAGTGATGCTTCCTGGCGAAATCAAGCGCCGATGCGGCAATCACGGCCGGCTTGTCGCTCGCTTGCGTAGGAAAGAAATCGATACCGGCCTGCTCTGCCACCAGTTTCAGCTGCTGGATGGCCGCAGGTCGGTAGACGTCGGCGCTGACCGCAAGCACCTTCTTCTTCATGCGCTCCCGGAGGAGCTTGCCCAATTTGCCGGTTGTCGTGGTCTTGCCGGCACCTTGCAGACCGGCCATCAGGATGACCGCCGGTGGCTGCGCAGCCAGGTTGAGGCCGCTGTGAGTGCCGCCCATCAACTCGGTCAGTTCGCGATGCACCACGCCGACCAACGCCTGGCCAGGAGTAAGACTGCCGATCACCTCCTGGCCAACCGCCTTCTCCTTGATGCGGGCCACGAGGTCTTTCACCACCGGCAGCGCGACATCGGCTTCCAGCAGTGCCATCCTCACTTCGCGCAAGGCGTCCGCGATGTTGTCCTCTGTCAGACGAGCCTGGCCGCGCAACGTCTTGACGACGCGGGAGAGGCGCTGCGTTAGATTGTCTAGCATGATGTTCCGCTTGCTCCGGGAAGGAGATAGACTTGCAAGATGTCAGGAATTTTACCGCATCTGCTCGCCTCCTCGCTGTATGCCTTTCTTGGCTTTCACTTCTGGCGCACGCGCTGGAGCCAAGCCGCGCCCAAGGCGCCAGTGGGGATACGCACTTGGGAAAGACTGGCGCTTGCGCTGGCTTTGTTGTTGCACGGGAATGTGCTCTACGGCGAATTGTTCGGCAGCGGCGTCATGCGCTTCGGCTTCTCCGCAGCGCTTTCCCTCATGCTCTGGCTCGCCGTGCTGATTTACTGGGTGGAGAGCTTCCATGCCCGGCTTGAAGGCCTGCAGCCCCTGGTCCTGCCCTTGGCTGCAGCATGCACGCTCCTGCCAGCCCTGTTTCCTGGCCAGCACTCGCTGGCCAATGTCGCCTCGGCGATGTTTCGCCTCCACTTTTTCATTGCCATGGTGGCCTACAGCCTGTTCACTCTGGCCGCGCTCCACGCCATCATCATGGCCGTAGTCGAAGGACGCCTGCACCGGGGTGAATTGTCCAGGCCGCTCGCAAGCCTGCCGCCCCTGCTGACGATGGAATCGCTACTGTTCCGGCTCATCACCATTGCCTTCGTCCTGCTCACCCTGACCCTGGCCTCGGGCATCGCCTTTTCCGAAACACTCTTCGGCAAGGCGCTCGACTTCAATCACAAGACACTTTTTTCCATTATTTCATGGCTGATATTCGCCACCCTGCTGGTCGGGCGCCATGCCTGGGGCTGGCGCGGCCGCAAGGCGTTGCGCTGGACACTGTCCGGCTTCGTTGCGCTGCTCTTTGCCTATGTCGGCAGTCGCTTCGTACTGGAAGTCGTACTCGGCCGGGCCGGTTGACAGGCATCATCCTCGCCGGGATACTGGCCAATCCGCATTACTACCTGAACGCATCGCTTGATTGACGTTCCTCTCTCGGCGCAGTTTGCGGCGCTGGGCGTTCTCCTCATAGTTTCCGGCTTTTTCTCTCTGGCCGAAACCGCCATGATGGCGGCCAATCGCTATCGATTGCGGCATCTGGCGCAGAGTGGGCATCGCGGTGCGCGCCTTGCGCTCGACCTGCTTGCCCGCACCGACAAACTGCTTGGCGTCATCCTGCTCTTCAATAACCTGATCAATGCTGCTGCCGCCACGCTCGTCAGCGTCATAGCCATCCAGCTTTTCGGCGAGGCTGAATGGGCACTCGGCGCAGGAACCCTGCTGGTGACGTTCCTGATCCTGGTTTTTGCCGAGATCACGCCGAAGGTGGTCGGGGCAGGTAACGCCGATCGGCTTGCGCCTGCAGTCAGTTTCATACTCGCCCCCTTGCTGAGACTGTTCCAGCCGGTGGTGTGGTTTGTCAATCTCTTCGTCAAGGCCCTGCTCTTTCTGACACGCATGAAGCCGAGAAGCAGCGAAGAAATGCCGCATCTCTCCCCAGAGGAATTGCGTACGCTGGTCCTGGAGGCGGGACATTTCATACCGCATCAGCACCAGTCCATCCTCCTGAATCTTTTCGATCTGGAAAGCATCACTGTCGAAGACATCATGGTTCCGCGGGGAATGTTTGAAGCAATAGATCTTGCATCGCCCATTGAGGACATTCGCCAGCAGCTGGCCACCAGCTACCATGCTCGCCTGCCAGTCTTCGAAGCCGACCTGAACAATGTCATCGGCATTCTGCAGCAGCGGCGCTTGCTCGGAGCGCTTCTGGCGGGCAGCCTGGGCAAGGAATCTCTGCGCGAGCATCTTGCCGAGCCTTATTTCATTCCGGCCGCGACCCCCGTCTATGCCCAGCTGCAGTTCTTCCAGGAAAATCAGGAGCGTCTGGGCCTCGTTGTGGATGAGTACGGCGAAATCGAAGGTTTGGTGACGCTCGAGGACATCATCGAGGAGCTCATCGGTAAGTTCACCACTAGCTTGCCCGACAACAGCGGGGCTATTGCCTGGAGTCAAAATGGCAGTGCGCTGGTGGACGGCGGACGGAGCGTGAGGGAACTGAATCGCAAGCTCAATCTGGCGCTCCCGCTGGATAGGGCCAAGACCCTGAATGGGCTGATCCTTGAACACTTCCAGGACATTCCGGAAACCGGGGTTTCGCTAAGGATCGCTGGTGTGGCGATGGAAATCATTCAGACACAAGACCGGATGGTAAAGACGGTCAGATTGTTCAAACCCGCCGCCTGACGTCGCCGTATCCCGACACAACAAATAACTCAAGAATCCGCTCCAACCGTCTGATAGTCTTTACAAAACCGGAACGGAAGGGCATCATTCCCAGAGATACCCGGTTGGGTTATCCAATCAATCCCGGGAAACGATGGCTGCATCTCTCCAAACCACCCTCAGCGGCTTGGCACGCGCGCTGGTTCAGCAAGGCCGCCTCAAGGAGGTCGAAGCTGAAGCCTTTGCCGCGCAGGGCGCAGGCAGCGGGGGCGGGTTCGTCAACCAGGTTGTTTCCAGCGGTCGCCTGAACGCCAAGGACATTGCCACCTTCGCTTCGGAAACCTTCGGCTATCCCCTGCTCGATTTGAACGCTTTCGAGGAAGACCATTTTCCTCCGGGTGCCATCGACCGCAAACTGATGCATAACCATCAGGTGATTCCCCTGACCAAGCGCGGCAACCGCATTGCTGTCGCCCTGACCGACCCGACGAATTTGCGCGCTCTGGATGAAATCCGTTTCCAGACGGGGCTGGCGGTCGATCCGGTGGTGGTCGAAGCCAGCAAACTGGCACCCATCGTTCAGCGCCTGTCTGAAACGGCAGAATCCAAGCTCAACGAGTTGGCAGGAGATGACCTGGATCTCGAACTGGCGGATGAAACAGAAGAGGCAGCCGGCCCTGACGCCGGATCGGTTGAGGTCGATGATGCTCCCGTCGTCCGTTTCATTCAGAAAATACTGCTCGATGCCATTAACGAAGGTGCTTCCGACGTTCACTTTGAACCATATGAAAAGTATTACCGGATCCGCTTCCGCACCGACGGCGTACTGCGCGAAATCGCCCAGCCACCCCTGGTCATCAAAGAGAAGATCGCTTCTCGCATCAAGGTGATTTCCCGGCTGGACATTTCCGAGAAGCGCGTCCCCCAGGACGGCCGCATGAAGCTGGTGCTTTCGAAAACCCGCGCTATCGATTTTCGCGTCAGTACCCTGCCGACACTGTACGGCGAAAAAATCGTCATGCGCATTCTCGATCCATCGAGCGCCATGCTCGGCATCGACGCCTTGGGCTACGAACCGGAGCAACGCGAAACGCTAATGGCCGCCATCGATAGGCCCTACGGCATGATTCTTGTTACGGGTCCGACTGGCAGCGGCAAAACCGTCTCCCTCTATACCTGCCTCAACCTGCTGAACAAGCCAGGCATCAATATTTCCACGGCGGAAGATCCTTGCGAGATCAATCTGCCTGGCATCAACCAGGTTAATGTCAATGACAAGGCCGGGCTGAATTTCGCTGTGGCACTGAAGGCTTTTCTGCGACAGGACCCGGACATCATCATGGTCGGTGAAATCCGCGACCTGGAGACCGCCGAGATCGCCATCAAGGCCGCCCAGACTGGCCACCTGGTGCTCTCCACCCTGCATACCAATGATGCGCCGGCCACGCTCGAGCGCATGAAGAACATGGGCATCGCACCCTTCAACATTGCATCGAGCGTCATTTTGATTACAGCCCAGCGCCTGGCGCGCCGCCTGTGCTCCTGCAAAAAGCCCGTTACCATCCCCATGGAAGCCTTGGTCCAGGCCGGCTTTCACGAACACGAAATCGACGGCAGCTGGCAATTGTATGGGCCGAACGGCTGCGACAAGTGCAAGGGCAGCGGTTACAAGGGCCGCATCGGCATCTATCAGGTCATGCCGGTCTCGGAAGAAACTCAGCGCATCATCATGACCAACGGCAACTCGATGGATATCGCCGAGCAGGCGCAGCAGGAAGGCATCAGGGACCTGCGGCAGTCCGGACTGCTCAAGGTCAAGCAGGGACTGACCTCGCTCGAGGAAGTCCTCGCGACGACGAACGAATAGGGAGAGTCAGATGGCAACCGCAAAAAAACCAGCCAAGAGAGACAGCGGAATCAAGGAATATACCTTTGCCTGGGAGGGCAAGGACAAGACCGGCAAACTGATGCGGGGCGAGATGCGCGCCGGGGGTGAAGCCTTGGTCCAGGCCACCTTGCGCCGCCAGGGCGTTCTGGTCACCAAGGTCAAAAAGCAGTCTTTCAAGCGCGGCGGCAGGATCACCGAAAAGGACATCACGCTATTCACCCGCCAGTTGGCTACCATGATGAAGGCCGGCGTGCCGCTGCTGCAGGCCTTCGACATCGTCGGCAAGGGCGCCTCCAACCAGGCGGTCGCCAAGCTGCTGATGGATGTCAAGGCGGATGTCGAAACGGGCTCCTCGCTCAACCAAGCCTTCCGCAAATATCCCCTCTACTTCGACGCCTTGTTCTGCAACCTGGTCGGTGCTGGTGAAGCCGCCGGTATCCTGGACTCCCTGCTGGACCGCCTGGCGACCTACAAGGAAAAGATCCTTGCCATCAAGAGCAAGATCAAAGCTGCGCTGTTTTATCCGGTTGCAGTTATTGTCGTCGCCATCGTGATCACGGCGGTCATCATGATTTTCGTGATTCCGGCCTTCAAGGAAGTGTTCAAGAGCTTCGGCGCCGACCTGCCGGCGCCAACCTTAATGGTCATTGCCATGTCGGATTTCATGGTGGCCAACTGGTACATCGTATTCGGCATACTGGGCGGATCCCTGTATGGCTTCTTCTTCATGTGGAAGCGCTCGGAGAAAATGCAGGCTGTCATGGACAGGCTTTTATTGCGCCTGCCAATTTTCGGCGACATCATCCGCAAAGCCACCATGGCGCGCTGGGCACGGACCCTGTCGACCATGTTCGCCGCCGGCGTGCCGCTCGTCGAAGCATTGGATTCGGTCGCAGGCGCGTCAGGCAACTACGTGTACTACATGGCGACCAAGCAGATCCAGTCGGAAGTCAGTACCGGCACCAGTCTCACCGTGTCCATGCAGAACACCAGCGTATTCCCCAACATGGTCATCCAGATGGTTTCCATCGGTGAGGAATCCGGCCAGCTTGATGCCATGCTGAGCAAGGTGGCCGATTTCTTCGAAGCCGAGGTGGATGACGCCGTCGAAGCCATGTCAAGCCTGATGGAACCGATAATCATGGTCGTGCTGGGCACCCTGATCGGCGGCATGGTGGTCGCCATGTATCTGCCGATCTTCAAGCTGGGCGCAGTGGTCTGATGCGGAGGGACGCCAAAGTCAGTCTCAGTGACACGGCGACTGCTCCGGCATGATGCTGACAGAACCTCCGTTTCTGACGCTGGTTGCGGCGATTCTGGGTCTCGTTGTCGGCAGCTTCCTCAACGTCGTCATCCACCGCCTTCCCAGGATGATGGAACGGGGCTGGATGATGGAATGCGCAGAGCTGCGGGGTGAACCGCCGCCATCGGCCGAGAAGCTGACCCTCGCCACGCCCCGTTCGCGCTGTCCGCAATGCGGCCATGGCATTACCGCCCTGGAAAACATTCCGATTCTCAGCTACCTCTTCTTGAGAGGGCGCTGCAGCGCCTGTCGGGTCCGCATCAGCCCGCGCTACCCCCTGATCGAGGCACTCTCCGGCCTGCTGTCCGGATATGCAGCATGGCGCTTCGGCGCAAGCTGGGCAGGTGCCGGGGCCTTGCTTTTCATCTGGGGCATGATCGCCCTGACCTTTATCGACTTCGACACCCAGCTGCTGCCTGACAGCATTACCCTGCCTTTGCTTTGGGCGGGCCTGCTGCTCAATCTGGGCGGCACCTTTGTCGAGCTGAAGGGTGCCGTGATCGGTGCGGCGGCAGGCTATCTGTCGCTCTGGGCGGTGTATTGGGTCTTCAGGCTCGCCACCGGCAAGGAGGGCATGGGCTATGGCGACTTCAAGCTGCTTGCAGTTATCGGCGCCTGGCTGGGTTGGCAGATGTTGCCCCTCACAATACTCGCCTCGTCCATGGTGGGCGCCGTGGTCGGCATCAGCCTCATCGTCTTTGCCAGGCATGGCCGCAATATCCCGATTCCGTTCGGCCCCTATCTGGCGGCCGCCGGCCTCATCGCCCTTTTCTGGGGCAAGCCCCTGACCCAGCAATACCTCGGGCTGCTTTAGCCCGACGACTTGATTTCGGCTTACAACGCCTCCATCGTTAGGCTGGACGGCTTACGCTATAATTTCATGCTTGTTTTTGGAGATCGCCATGCCGATTTATGAATATCGCTGCAGCGCCTGCGGATTCCAGAAGGAGTTCCTGCGAAAAATCAGCGACGCGCCCCTGACGACCTGCCCAGAATGCGGCAAGGATTCGTTGAACAAATTACTCACTGCGGCCGGTTTCCAACTCAAGGGCAGCGGCTGGTATGCGAGTGATTTCAAGGGCTCCCCGGCCAAGCCTGAGACAAAACCGGACAGCGCCAACACTCCCGCGGCTGGTTGCGGGGGCGGTTGCGCCTGCGCCACCGGCAACGGATAAATGCCCCCGACGCTCGGCATCCTGCTTCACGGCCCCTGCTGGCGGCCGATGTCGCCATTTTCGCCGGCGGGCAGGTTTTGCGCGAGCGGCTTGGCGACGGCATGAAAAAATACTTCATCACCGGCCTCTTGATCTGGGTTCCCTTGGCGATTACCGCCTGGGTGCTGGCGCTCATCGTCAGGACCATGGACCAGACGCTCTTGCTGCTGCCCGAAGCAATTCGTC
>JAEHDO010000407.1 GCA_016880375.1 Betaproteobacteria bacterium
GCTGCGCCGAAGTCCGACGCGCCGAAGTAAGCTTCGATCTGAAGCAGCAAAACGGGCGGAGCGATCCGCCCGTTTTCTCATTCACCTTCAAAGTTCCAGCCGTCCGCCGGGGCAGGATTGCCATTGCGCCAGACGCGCCAGCGTCGGCAGCAGGTTGAGTCCGGTTGCCTTGCGCAGGGCCAGTGCCTGCAGGCTCAATTCCCCCAGCGGCATGCTGATCTGTTCGCCGGTGGCGGCGAAGGCAATGGCATTGCCGTGGTCGCAGGAGGGAAACACCATGGTGCGCTGATCGAAGGCGCGCTTGATGCGGTCGACGCTGCCCTTGAAGCCGCGGTTGCGGCCGAGGAGGTTCACCACCAGCAGGCCCGTGTCGTTGAGGTGCGCACGGCAGGCACGGTAGAAGGGCAGGGTATCGAGCGCGCCGGCGCGGGCGTCGGCATCGAAGCCGTCGACCAGGATCAGGTCGAAGGCCTTGTCGCTGCCGGAGAGCCACTCGACGCCGTCGGCGATTTCCAGCTTCAGTCGCTTCGGGTCGTCCGGCAGCCTGAAGAACTGGCGCGCCGCCGCCACCACCGCCGGCTCGATCTCCACCACCGTCAGCCTGGCCCGCGGCCGGTGACGGTAGAGGAACTTTGTCAGCGAGGCGGCGCCGAGGCCGATCAGCAGCACCTTGCGCGGCCACTCCGCTTCCGGCCGCAACAGCAGGCAGGCCATCATTTCGCGCGTGTAGTCCAGTTCCAGCGCCCAGGGACGGGCGATGCGCATGGCGCCCTGGATCCACTCCGAGCCGAAGTGCAGGTAGCGCACGCCGGCTTCTTCGCTGATTTCGATGGGAGTGGGCATGGAATTCGGCAGCGGCTGCGCGGGGCATCCGCCGTAATGTGCAGGCTGACTTTTCAGCGGTTGATCAGCGAAGACAGCTTTCCGCGATATTCGCGCATGAGATCGCTGTCCGATCCGAGCAGGCTGAAGATCTGCAGCAGGGTCTTGCGGCCGATGTCGTCGCGGAAGGCGCGGTCGCGCCGCACGATCTCCAGCAAGTGCTCCAGGGCGCCGCCATAGTCCTGCTTCCGCGCCAGAAGGTTGGCCAGATCCAGTCGCGCCGCCAGATCGGCAGCGTCGGCCTCGAGCCGTGCACGCAGTGTTTTCTCGTCGGCGTCGCCGGAAGCGCCCTGTGCCAGCGCGAGGCGCGCGGCCAGGCGCTCGATGCGGCCGCGGTCCTTGGCACTCTCGGCGACCTCGCCGAACAGGCGCTGCGCCTCGGCGAAATCGCCGGCGTCCAGCAGCACGTCGACGAGGTCGAGGCGCGCCTGCTCGTGCTTCGGGTCGAGGCGGATGGCCTGCAGCAGCAGCTTGCGCGTGGCGTCGGTTTCGCCGCGTGCATGGGCCGCCATTGCCTCCTGCCGCAACGGTTCGGCGGGTGAGGGCAGCAGGGCATCGATGAACTCGCGCACGGCGGATTCGGGCAGGGCGCCGGTGAATTCGTTCACGATCTGGCCCCCGACGACGGCTTTCACGCTGGGAATGCCGCGCACGCCGAACTGTCCGGCCAGCGCCTGGTTCTCGTCGGAATTCACCTTGGCCAGGCGGAAGCGGCCCTGGTACTCCACGGCGAGTTTCTCCAGGATCGGCCCGAGGCTGCGGCAGGGCCCGCACCAGGGCGCCCAGAAGTCGACGAGGACGGGAATGCGGCGGGAAGCCTCGATGACTTCCTGCGTGAAATTCATTTCCGAGACGTCGACGATGTGTGCGGACATGGTGGTAGATGAAAGGTGGTTTGTCAGAGCCCGATGGCCTGCTGCCGCAGTGAAACGAGTTCGTGCCGCTCGGTGTTGGTGAATTGGCCACGCTTGTTGCGCGTGATCCATTCGCGCTTGACCGGGTAAATCAATCCGGGCACCAGCCAGAGGTTGACTTCGAGGCGTGCGCCATGAGTCGTGTTCCAGCCCTGCGATTCAAGCCTGAATGCATCGAATTCTCCAGCAAGGACAACAACTTTTTCCCGTCGAGTGATTTGCACGTCGTAGTAGGCGTTCGAAGGGCCGCGGCGATCTTGCCGGATGAAGACGGCTCGCCATTTCTTGCCCACCTGAATTTCTGCCGGAGAAAATTGCACTGGCACGTCGTACTCGACCTTGCCGGTTTTCAGGGTGTTCCCCATCATATCCGTTACGACAATGCCATTGTTGAATTCGACCCGGTCGGCTTCCGCATCGACGCGGGTGACACGCTGGGTGTAGGTCCGCTTCTCCACGCCGGTCAGTACGTCCGTTTCCCGCAGCGTGGCGGTGTCGCCAACGGTATAGATGCGTCCGAGGGGGTAGCGGCCGGCGGAGTAGGGATTGGCCGAGGTGGCAATCAGTTGCGGCGCGCCGCTGCCGGGCCGGATGTCGATGGCCGGCGTTCCCGCCTTGCCGACGATCGGATCGTCCTTCCAGCCCATTACGACTTCCTCCGCAGGTTGCCATCTGGATCGATATAGCTGGTGCCCTTGGGCAGCGCCTCGTATTCCGCCTCCGTGCTGATGCGCGGTACCGATGGCGCACCGCCGGCCGGTTCGGCGGCAACGGTCGTCGTCCGCTCCTTTTCCGCCATCAGCCGTGCCAGTCGCATCTGGGCAATTTCGGTAAAGCGGCCGTTGGGAAACTTGCGCAGGTAGCCAACCCAGTCCTCGGTGTTCCTGGAGGACTTGATCCGACCCCATTCGGCGACGTCTTCCTCGAGCTCCTGTTCCAGTTCCTCGTCGCTGAGCTTTTTCTGCCCTTCCTTGAAGATGAAGACGTCGCTTTCGAGGGAAGTCGTTTCCCAGGGAATCTGGGCGCCGCGCGAAGCCATGCGCACGTTCAGGCGCACCCGCTTGAGGGCGTCCTCGAGGCGGGTGCCGCGCTGCGAGAGTTCGCGCACCAGGTTCTCGGTGTACAGGCCGTTCTTGCCACTGCCGTCGGAGGCCACGTTGCCGGGCGAGGTGGCATAGGCGATGAGGCTGCCGACCGGCGCATCGAATTGCGACAGCCCTTTCTGCTGCGGCCGGTAGGCGGCGCCGAAGGGGTCGTTGCGGCAGGCGTCGAGGATGATGATGAAGGTCTTGTCCCTGGCCGCGCCGAGCTGGCCCAGCAGCAGCCCCAGATCGACGCAGCGCTGCTTGACCTGATCGGCCGTCTCCACCGCGGCATCGACGGGCAGCAGGTAATTGTGCCAGTCGAGCTGGACTCCATGTCCGGCGTAATAGAAGACCACCTGCCTGATATCGGGTCGGCGGATGGCGATGCCGAAGCGCTCGATGGCCGCCATCATGTCGCTGCGGCTGGCGTCGAGGCGCGAGTCGACCGTGAAGCCGGCCTGGCCGAACAGGTCCGCCATGGCACGGGCGTCGTTGCCGGGATTGACCAGCGGGGCATTGCGATAAGCGCTGTTGCCGATCACCAGGGCCAGGCGCGAGGGATCGCTGGCCGAAGCCCAGCCACTCCGGATGGCCAGTGCGGGAGGGATCGTTGCCAGGGCCTGGAGAAAACTTCGTCGCGTCGTCATGCTCTTCTTGTGCGTACGGATGGGGGATTGTCCATGAAAAGGGCCCCGGACATCAATCGGTTCTCCGGAGGAGGAACATCAGGAGCGGGTATAATCATGCTTTGCGAAGCTTCCTTCTGCCATGCCCGAAGTCCTCAAGCTGCGCGGCGGTGCCGCGTTTTCCGCC
>JAEHDO010000065.1 GCA_016880375.1 Betaproteobacteria bacterium
CAGAGCCTCGACGAGATGCGCCACGTCAGCGGCATCGGCGCGCGCAAGCTGGAGAATTTCGGCGCGGCGCTGCTCGAGCTGCTGTCGCCAGCGCAGAATGGTGCTTGAGGGAGCGACCCGATGGGCGACATGACGCAGATCCTGCAGCAACGCCGCGACGACTGGAACGGCTCGCGCTACCGGCCGGGGGAAACCGGCGGGCTGTACGAGAGCTACTTCCTGCGCGCCAACCACCCCGAGCGGCCGCTCGCCTTCTGGATCCGCTACACCGTCTTCTGCCCGAAGGGGCGGCCGGATCGGGCGCAGGGCGAACTCTGGGCCATTTACTTCGACGGCG
Organism: Betaproteobacteria bacterium; assembly: GCA_016880375.1. Lineage (GTDB taxonomy): Bacteria > Pseudomonadota > Gammaproteobacteria > Burkholderiales > Rhodocyclaceae > Desulfobacillus. The sequence continues at coordinate 338 of JAEHDO010000065.1, forward strand.
AGACACAGCAGATCTCGGCCGTGAAGGAATCGATCCCCATCGCAGAGTGCCTTTTCGCGCCGGACCGCCTCGACGCGCGCATCGGCGACGCGACGCTGACTGGGAGCGCGCTGCAGGGCCGCGCCGCCTCCGCCGACCACGCCGTATCCTGGCGACTGACTTTTGCCGGCGAAGCGCCGCCGCTCCTGCTGCTGCCGGAATCGATGTACTCAGGCGGTTTCCCCAAGGCGAAGGCGCTGGTCGCCCGCCCCAACGCGGAGTTTTCCGGCACGCTGACGGTGGACGGCCGCGAGGTCGCCATCGACGGCTGGCGCGGCAGCCAGAACCACAACTGGGGCAGCCGCCACACCGACCGCTACGCCTGGGGCCAGGTCGCCGGCTTCGACAACGCGCCGGAGGCCTTCCTCGAATGCTCGACGGCGCAGGTACGCGTGGGTCCGCTGTGGAGCCCGCGCCTGACGCTGCTGGTGCTGCGCGACGGCGACGAGGAGATTGCCCTCAACAGCCTGCTGCAGGCAGTGCGGGCGCAAGGCGACTACGATTTTTTCTCATGGACGATCGACTCGCGCAGCCCGCAGGCGCGCCTGCATGGCCGCATCGAGGCACCCGCCTCGGCCTTCGTCGGACTGAACTACCTGAATCCGCCGGGCGGCGCCAAGACCTGCCTCAACACCAAGCTCGCCACCGCGACATTCACCCTGGAACGCCCGGGCCGGCCGGCGAAACCCTTTTTCACGCGCTCGCGCGCCGCCTTCGAGATCCTCACCGACCGCAAGGACCACGGCGTGCGTGTCGTCGCCTGAGCAGATTTAGCTGGCGCAAACGCAGCAGGCCTGTATAATGCGGCTTGTGCAATGCAGCAATCGGTGCTCCTCTAGCCTGTAGTCCATGTGCAGGCTCATGTTCCCAAAGACTGTATTCCACACACAGTCTCCGTCCTCGATCTCTCCCGCCCTTCCCTTCCGAACGGCATGAGTTGTTGCCGGTGATATCGCGTCGCCGGGTCTGCGTACCCGCGTGCGACGCCCATCCATCTTCGAAAGGAAAGAGCCATGGCTTTTGCCCAGCTCGGTTTGAACCCGCAAGTCGTCAAGGCCCTCGAGGCCAGCGGCTACACTGAACCCACCGCCGTGCAGGTGCAGGCGATTCCCGCCGCGCTGGAAGGCACGGACCTGCTCGTCTCCTCGCAGACGGGCAGCGGCAAGACGGCCGCCTTCATGCTGCCCTGCCTGCACCGCCTCGACCAGCCCTCGGCGCTGACCGGCCGCGGCCCGCGCGTGCTGGTGCTGACGCCGACGCGCGAGCTCGCGCAGCAGGTGACCCGCGCCGCCGAAACCTACGGCAAGTTCCTCAAGCGACTGCGCACCGTCTCCGTCGTCGGCGGCGCGCCCATCCACGTCCAGGCCAAGCTGCTGTCGCAGCCGGTCGACGTCGTCGTCGCCACGCCGGGCCGCCTGATCGACCATCTGCAGCGCGGCCGCATCGACTTCTCGCGCCTGGAGACGCTGATCCTCGACGAGGCCGACCGCATGCTCGACATGGGCTTCATCGACGACATCGAGGCCATCATCGCGCGCACGCCGGCCACCCGCCAGACGCTGCTCTTCTCGGCCACGCTGGAAGGCGTCGTCGGCCGCCTCGCCCAGCGCGTGACGAAGAACGCCCGCCGCATCGAGATCACCACGGCGCCGGAGAACAAGGCGAAGATCGAGCAGCGCA
>JAEHDO010000408.1 GCA_016880375.1 Betaproteobacteria bacterium
AAGGCCTGCCAGGTCGCGGCGAAGGCGGTGCCGAGCGCGCCGCGAATCAACACCTCGGCCACCCGCAGCACCACGTAGGCGGCCAGCGTCAGGTACATCACCTTGGCCAGCGGCGCCAGCACCTTGGTCTCGAGCTGTCGCTTGAAGCCGGTCGAGGACAGCGTCGCCTCGAAGATCACCACGGCGAAGCCGAGCAGGATGGCCGTCAGCAGGTAGGTCACCGGCAGCAGCATGCCCGACTGCCAGAGCGGGTGGATCTGCTGGCCGAAGATCACCAGCAGCGAACCCAGCGAGGACTGGTGCATCGAGGGCAGCAGCACGCCCAGCGCGATGAAGAAGAAGAGCAGCTTGTTGAGCTTCTGCTTGACGTCCTTCATGCCGAGCTTCTCGAGGAAGGCCGGCGAGAACTCGATCCACATCACGACGATGTAGGCCGAGATGCACACCGCCACTTCGAACATCACCGAGTTCACCTGGGCGTAGCCGGGCCAGAAAATGTGCCAGAAGTTCCACCAGCGGCCGAGGTCGAAGATCACCGAAGCGCCGGCCAGGGTGTAGCCGAACAGGCTGGCCAGCAGCGCCGGCCGCACCAGCGGGTGGTACTGCCCCTTGTTGAAGATATAGACCAGCAGCGCCATGGCATAGCCGCCGCAGGCGAAGGCCGAACCCACCACCACGTCGTAGGCGATCCAGATGCCCCAGGGGTAGCCGTCGTTGAGGTTGGTCACGGCGCCGAGGCCGTAGAACAGACGGTAGAGCAGGATGATGCCGGCGATCGCCGCCAGCACGCCGAGCAGCAGCGTGAAGGGCGTGAGCAGGTTGCCGCCGAGCGGGCGCGGCGCGTGCGAATAATCAGCCATTTTGGCCTCCCTCTTCGTCCTCTGGCTTGACGTTGCGCCTGGCGACAAAAGTCAGCGCCCCCAGCACGGCGATCGGCGCGATCAGCCCGCCATAGAGCGAGTGCTGCAGCGTTTCCGACAGCGCGGCGTCGGAACGCGGCGGCAGGTCCGGGTAGCCGAGCTTCTGGAAGGAGACGCCGGAGAGCATCAGCATCTGCGTGCCGCCGAACTCCTTCTCGCCGTAGGTGTGGTCGAGGTATTTCGCCGCCACGCCGGGATAGCTCTGGTCCGGGCCGCCCAGCTTGCCGCGCGGGAACGTGGTCTTCTCGCCCGGCTTGAGCGCCTTGCGGCGCGCGATCTCCTTGTTGATGTCGGCCACCGTGCCGTAGAGCGTGGCGCCGGTCGGGCAGACCTCGGCGCAGGCGGCGTACTTGCCGTCCTTGTGGCGATGCACGCACAACTGGCACTTGCTGATCTGCGGCGTCGCCGAATCGTAGGTGAAGCGCGGCACGCCGAAGGGGCAGGCGGCGACGCAGTAGCGGCAGCCGATGCAGGCCTCCTTGTCGTAGGTCACCACGCCGGTCTTCGGATCCTTCTTCATGGCCGACACCGGACAGGCCGAGACGCAGGAAGGATCGACGCAGTGCATGCACGACTTCTTGATGAAGGCGAAGCCGTTTTCCTCGCGGTCCTTCACTTCCGGCGTGCCGTGCTTGTAGGCCTTGATGACGTTCAGCGTCTTGCCGGAGATGTCCAGCGGCGTGTCCCAGTACTGATCCTTGGTCGAGAACTCCAGCGGCATGCCGTTGGCCTGCTTGCAGGCGGCCACGCAGGCCTTGCAGCCGACGCAAAGGGTGGAATCGAAGAGCAGCCCGAGCGCCTCGGACGGCAGCGGCTTGTTGTCGCGCGCCTGCGCCGGACAGGTCGCCGCCCCCGCTGCGAGGGCGGCGCCGCCGGCCAGCGACGCCTTGAAGAATTTGCGCCGGTCCATGGTCACTCGCCTTTCTGCTGGGACTGGGCTTCGTCCTGCTTGCCGAGGTTCTTCGCCAGCATGGCGGCGGCGCCGGCTGCCGCGCCGGCAATCGCCGCCAACGCCGCGGCCCCGGCAAAGCCGGTCTTGCCCTGCTGCTCGACGACATTCGGGTAGGACGCCGGCGGACTCATGCCCCGCAACTGGGCCGTGGCGTGGATCGGCTTGGCGAAGCCGATGCCCTTCTCCGTGCAGCCGATGCAGGGATGGCCGCAGGCCACCGGCCAGTTCGATTCGCCGACGTCGCCGAAGCCGATGGTCGAGCAGTTGGCGTAGGTTTCAGGCCCCTTGCAGCCGAGCTTGTAGAGGCAGTAGCCCTTGCGGTGGCCCTCGTCGCCGAACTCGTGGGCGAAGCGGCCGGCGTCGAAGTGGGCGCGGCGCTCGCAGTGCTCGTGGATGATGCGGCCGTAGGCGAATTTCGGCC
>JAEHDO010000409.1 GCA_016880375.1 Betaproteobacteria bacterium
GGCCCCCGGCGGCGGCTGCGCGCAAGTCTTGTTGCAGGCTTCGAGCTGGCGGCGGACGATGTCAACGCCGCGCTCGATACCCTCTACCTTCTGCGCCTGGCGGCGGATATTCGCTTCGGTTTGCTCTATCAGGACGATCTTGGCCTGAACAACCGCCGGATCCTCCGGTACGCGGCGGTCCTGATTCACCGTGGCATCGGCGTAGTTCTTGCGCAAGCGGTCGAGCACCGCCCTTTCCCGCGTCAGCTCGGCCTGCTGTTCGGCGAGCCGGTTGGCCTGGGCGGTGCAGTCCGGGCACGCGGCGGCAGCAGTGGTTGTCGGCGCGGGTGCGCGGCGGAAATTCCCGTCGTCGAGCGAATCGAGGATGCTCTCGCGCGGCGGCTCGGGATCGATCTGCGTCATGCCCCCGCCCATCTTCTCGCGCGGCGGCTTGGGCGGGTCGCCGACCTTGACCGGAGGCTCGCCGTCCTTGGCCACGGCAACGCCCGGTCGCGCCACGGCGTCCTTGGCGGACGCGCCATCCTTGATGGCCTGCTTTGGGCCTTCCTTGACCCTGTCCGCCTTGCCGGACTTGTCGGCAATCCTGGACTTCCTGCCCTCCGTCACGCCCGACAGGTTGGAATATCGCTGCGCATCCTGCGCGCTGCCGCCTTCGCGCACCTGGTTGGTGAAGTACGTGTCGATCCGCGTTGCATCGAGGCCGGCCATATCCTTGATCTGCTTGCGGCAGCCCTTGACGCATTCCTTGAGCCGCTCCAGGAGTTCCTGCGCCCTTGCCGCCAGGGCATCTCCTTCGGCCGCAATCCTGTCGATTCGGCTCTGGACATCCCGGGTGCCGGCTTGCGCCTCTTCGAGCTGGCGTTCGTCGCGCCGGATGTTGCTGGGCCGGTTGTTGCGTATCTGCCTCGACTCTTCCAGATTCCGCTGCGCCTGCGCTTCCTTGCGGCTTGCCTCCGCCAGTTCGCCCCTGCGCAAGGCATCCGCCTGGGAATGCTTGTTGCGCGAACCGGCCAGCGCATTGGCGTACGCCTCGAAAATTCCCGAGCATGTGTTGCGGCAATGCACGTCGGCGGCATTCCAGCCTTCAGGGTAGGGCTCGGGCGCGGGGGGCGGGGAAGGCGCCGGCGTTGCGGGAGGCGCGGCGGGCGCGGGGCCCAGGCCCAGCGCGCTTTTCAACCGGTTGAGGGTTTTCCATTCTTCCGCGGGGGGCTCCGTCAGCCAGCCTACCCGATTGCAGGCCGCCTCCAGCTTGAGGGCGAAGTCCTGGGTCTTTGCGATCAAATCGTCGAGCCGCGCGATTTCCGCATCGTCCGCCCCCGTCGCCCTGGCCCGCTCGGCGCTCGAGACGAGATTGCGGAAATGCGAACGCAGTTGAATGATCCAGAGGCTGCAGGTGATCTTGCCGGAGTTGAGCGCCAGGTCGCCGAGCGCGCCGGTGATGCCCCTGCCGGCGGCGGCCCCCCGCTCGCCGCCGATGGCCGCGGCGGAGGCGGAGTTGTAGAGGGCATCGCCGGCATTCTGCACCTGCTCATCGAATTCCATCTCGGCCAGGACTTCCCCCACCAGGCCCGCCTGCGCCTCGCCGAGGCAGGAGATCAGGACGGCCACCGCGAGAAACCATCTGCGACACGGATTCAGGGTGTTGCGCATGATGCCCTCCTTTGCGTTATTGTTCTACGCGGCGCGAGGGAGACATCGCGCGCATTCCGCAACGAGCATATTACCCCGATGCGAAACCGCTGGCTTGTCGTCCTCAACCCCATCTCCGGCCAGGGCCGGGCGATGCACCATCGCCACGAGATCGAAGCGGTGCTGCGGCGCCACGGCCTCGATTTCGACCTCGCCATCAGCGAACATCCCGGCCATGCCATCGAACTCGCCGCGCGCGCCGTCGCGGACGGCTGCCGCCATGTGCTCGCCATCGGCGGCGACGGCACGGTGAACGAGTGCGCCAACGGCATCTTCCGCCAGCAGGCCGCAGCAACGGCGGACGTCACGCTCGGCGTCATGCCCATCGGCACCGGCAACGACTGGGCGCGCGGTCTGCGCATGCCGAAGGACTACGCCGAGGTCGCCGCCCTGATGGCGGGCGGCGCCAGCCGCCTGCACGACGTCGGCGTCGCCATGTTCGAGGACGGCAGCATGCGGCACTTCGTCAATGTCGCCGGCCTCGGCTTCGACGCCCATGTCGTCGAATCCCTGCCCGACCGCACGCTCGGACCGCTGGCCTATCTGGCCGGCCTGGCGAAGGGCCTGCTCAACTACCGCGCCGTATCGCTGGGACTGACTTTTGCCGGACAGCGCATCGACACCCGCGCCTTCGTGCTGTTCTTCGCCATCGGCCGCTACTGCGGCAGCGGCATGAATGTCGCGCCCCGGGCCGAGGTCGACGACGGCCTCTTCGACATCACCCTGATCCAGGACCTCTCTCGCTGGGAAGTCCTGAAGAGCCTGCGCCGGCTCTTCGACGGCACGCTGCTCACCCACCCGAAGGTGCTGGCGCTGCGCGAGGCGGAGGGCGCGGTGGAATCGGCCA
>JAEHDO010000410.1 GCA_016880375.1 Betaproteobacteria bacterium
TCAACGACCGGCTCGGCCAGGCGCTGGCGCATGCGCACCGCAACCAAGGCCTGGTGGCGGTCGGCTTTGTCGACCTGGATCGCTTCAAGGTGATCAACGACACGCTCGGCCACGATGCCGGCGACGAGCTGCTGAAGGAAATCGCGCGCCGGCTCTCCGGCTGCCTGCGCGGCTGCGACACCGTCGCCCGGCAGGGAGGCGACGAGTTCGTCGTCGTGCTCACCGACCTGGCGCGGGCAGAGGACGCCAGCATCGTGGCGCAAAAGCTGCTCGATGCGCTCAGCCCTCCCATGACGCTGAACGGGCGCGAAATCGTGCCCGGCGCCAGCCTCGGCTTCGCCATCTTCCCGCAGGACGGCGACACCCTGCAGGCGCTGCTGATGGCGGCGGACAAGGCCATGTACAGCGCCAAGCATGCCGGCCGCGGCCAGTACCGCTTCTTCGACCCGGAGATGAACCGCGCCGCCGCCGACTGGCTGGAGGTCGGCGCGGAACTGCACCACGCGCTGGAGCGCGACGAGTTCGAGCTGCACTACCAGCCGAAAGTAAACCTGCGCACCGGCGCCATTACCGGCGTGGAAGCACTGATCCGCTGGCGCAGCCCCGACCTGGGCCTGGTGCCGCCGAACAAGTTCATCCCGATCCTCGAGGAGACCGGCCTGATCCTCGAAGTGGGCGAGTGGGTCATCGCGCGCGCCTGCCGCCAGGCACGGCTGTGGCAGGAACAGGGATTGCCGCCGCTGCGCATCGCCGTCAACCTGTCGCCGCGCCAGTTCCAGCAGCGCGACCTGGCCGAACGCATCCGCACCCTCATCGACCAGCCCGATTTCAAGCCGGAGTACCTGGAACTGGAAATCACCGAAAGCATGGTCATGCAGAACGTCGAGCGCGCCATCGCCACCCTGGAGGAACTGCGCGGGACGGGCGTGCACATCGCCATCGACGACTTCGGCACCGGCTACTCTTCCCTGGCGGTGCTGAAGCGCTTCCCGGTGGATTGCCTGAAGGTGGATCGCTCCTTCGTGCGGGACATCCCGGACGACGCCGACGACATGGCGATCACGCGCTCGGTCATCCTGCTGGCGCACAGCATGGGCCTGTCGGTGGTGGCGGAAGGCGTCGAGACGGAGGCGCAGCGCAGTTTCCTGGTGGAGTGCGGCTGCGACGAGATGCAGGGCTTCCTCTTCTCGAAACCCCTGCCGGCGGCGGAACTGGCCGAGCGCGTGCTCGGCCACACGCAGAAGGCCGCGCTCGCGGCCTAGGCGATCATTCCGCCGGTCGGCGAACTGGGCGAGGCGGTATAGAGCTTCTTCGGCATGCGTCCGGCAAGGTACGCCTCGCGCCCCGCCTCGACCGCCTTCTTCATGGCGGAAGCCATCAGCACCGGATCCTGCGCGCCGGCGATCGCCGTGTTCATGAGCACGCCGTCGCAGCCCAGCTCCATGGCGATGGCCGCGTCCGACGCCGTGCCGACGCCGGCGTCGACCAGCACCGGCACCTTGGCGTTGTCGATGATCAGGCGCAGGTTCCACGGATTGAGGATGCCCATGCCGGAGCCGATGAGGGAAGCGAGCGGCATCACCGCGACGCAGCCGATTTCTTCAAGCCGCTTCGCCTGGATCGGGTCGTCGGCGCAATACACCATCACCTTGAAGCCGTCCTTCACCAGCGTCTCGGCCGCCGCCAGCGTCTGCGGCATGTCGGGGAACAGCGTCTGCGCATCGCCCAGCACTTCCAGCTTGACCAGGTCGTGGCCGTCGAGCAGCTCGCGCGCCAGGCGCAGGGTGCGCACGGCGTCCTCCGCCGTGTAGCAGCCGGCGGTGTTCGGCAGCAGGGTGTACTTCGAGGGCGGCAGGTAGTCGAGCAGGCTCGGCTGGCCCGGCTCCTGGCCGATGTTGGTGCGGCGGATCGCCACCGTGACGATCTCGGCGCCCGAGGCCTCGATGGCCGCGCGCGTCTCGTCGAAATCCCTGTACTTGCCGGTGCCGACGAGCAGGCGCGAGGAATACGCCTTGCCGGCGATGATGAGTTTGTCGTTCTGCATATTCAATTACCCGCCGCCGACGGCGATGACGATCTCGATGCGGTCGCCCTCGGCGAGCTGCGTGGCGGCATGGCCGCTCTTCGGCACGATCTCGCCGTTGCGCTCGACCGCCATGCGCTTGCCTTCCAGCCCCATCCCGCGCAGCAGCTCCGCCACCGAGAGCGCCGCCGCGACGCTGCGCTGCTCGCCGTTGACGCTGATTTCCATGCGGGAATTTTAACAGGTTGAGGCTGCTGCCGAATCGGCAGTAAAATGCCGCCTGCCGCGGGTGTAGTTCAATGGCAGAACGGCAGCTTCCCAAGCTGCATACGAGGGTTCGATTCCCTTCACCCGCTCCAAGACAAGAAAGCCGGCCCTAAGCCGGCTTTCTTGTCTTGTTGCTGGTGTTGGGTGAGAGCCCTCCGGTTCGA
>JAEHDO010000411.1 GCA_016880375.1 Betaproteobacteria bacterium
CTCACCGCAGCGGGACTGCAGGCGGACGGCAAGTTCCTGTTCAGCTGCAACGGCGGCGCGGTGCTGGCGCTTTTCCCCAAGCCGGAAGGGACCAGGGCCGAGCATACTGCGGTGAGCTTCAGGGTCGACGACATCGTTTCCGAAATCCGCGACCTGGAGTCGCGCGGGGTGAAGTTCCAGGACTACGACCTGCCCGGCTTCAAGACCGTCGGCCACGTCTGCGTGCTCGGTTCGGAAAAGGCGGCCTGGTTCAACGATCCCGAGGGCAACATCCTCTGCCTGCACGAAGACGTCGTCGCCAGGTGAAGCCGCTCGACTATCATCCCGGCCAGATCGCGGCGCAGACGGAAGCCGGCACGCGTCATGTCGCGCAGAAGCTGGCCGACTGGGTCGGGCCGGTGGCGGACTTCGCGCGCGGCGCCGACCTCTTCGTGCTCGCCACAGCGGAGGCCGCGGGCGGATTGAGATTCACCGTGGTATCTGGCAGCCCGCCGCTTGTTCGGATCGTCGAGCAGCCGGAACTGCGGATGGGCTTGCCGCCGGCCGTGGGCATGAACCTGCCCATGCCGGCCGCCTGCGGCGGGCTGGCGATCCATCTCGGGCTGGCGCGCCGGGCGCGGGTCAACGGCATCCTCCAGCTCGGCGAGTCCGGTCCGGAGCTTCTCGCCACCGAGGCATTCACACTGTGCAGAAAATACATGGCGCCCTCCGTGGCGATCGAACCGGCGCTGCGCGTGGGGCCGGCGATGCGCGAGCCGGTTGCGCTCGACGCTCCCTGGCTGATCGACCTGGTCGCGCGTACCGAGACGGCTTTTCTCGGCAGTCTCAGCCCGGCCGGGATGCCCGACGTTGCGCATCGCGGCGGCAAGCCGGGCTTCCTGAAGTACGAGCCGCGCGCCCGGCTGCTTTCCTGGACGGAATACGTCGGCGACGGCGTATTCAAGAGCGCGGGCAACATTCGCGCCACGAAAGCCATGGCGCTGCTGGTCACGGATCTGGAATCGGGCGAAGGCGCGGCGCTGCTCGGGCATGCCGAGTATGAAACCACCTACACGAAGGGGCAGCCGCGCACGGATGCCCTCGTGCAGCATGAGAGGGATTTTCCGTCTCAGGGCGCGATGACCTGTCGCATCGAGCGGGCTGAGCGCCTGCCCGGCCTGCTGCACCCGCGCGAACGCATTGCGCGGGCGCCGCGCATCACCAGCCGTTCGGCAGTCACGGAGCAAATGCCTCGCTGATCTTGTGCGGGAGCGGCTTGGACGCCGCTCCCGCAAAAATCAGTGCAGGTCGACGGCGTAGCGCTTGAGGTCTTCGAGCGAGACGATGTCCAGCGTCGCCTCGTTGGTGGCGTTGAGCACCACGGCCGGCGCCTTGCCGGCCTGCAGGGCCTCCCGCCAGCGCGCCGCGCACAGGCACCAGCGCTGGCCCGGCTGCACGCCGGGAAAGTCGTACTCGGGCATCGGCGTCGACAGGTCGTTGCCGCGGCTCTTCGAGAAGGCGAGGAATTCCTCGCTGGCGACGATGCAGACGGTGTGGCGGCCGATGTCCTCGGGCGAGGTGTCGCAGCAGCCGGTGCGGAAAAAACCGGTCACCGGCTTCTCGCTGCAAACGCCGAGCGGGCCGCCGAGCACGTTGCGCTGCAGGCCGCCTTCGTCGCGGTTCATTCCTTTTCCTCTATCCAGGCGGACTGAATGGCTTCGAGGATTTTTTCCCCGCAATGGCCGGGGTCGTCGTCGAAATCCGGCAGCGCCCTCACCCAGTTCATCAGGTCGACGAAGTTGATCTTCATCGGGTCGACGTCCGGATGGGCATCGGCCAGCTCGATGGCGATGTCGTTGATGTCGGTCCATTTCATTTCTTGTGCCCCTCGCTCACCATGTTGATGGTGTATTTCGGGATTTCCACGACCAGCGGCGTCTGCGTCACCAGCGCCTGGCAGGACAGGCGCGAATGCGGCTCCAGGCCCCAGGCCTTGTCGAGCAGGTCCTCCTCCTTCTCCTCGGCCTCGGCCAGCCCGTCGAAGCCCTCGCGGACGATGACGTGGCAGGTGGTGCAGGCGCAGGATTTCTCGCAGGCATGCTCGATCTCGATGCCGTTGTGCAGGAGGCCGTCGCAGACGGAGGTGCCGGGGGGAACGTCGATCACCGCGCCGTCCGGGCAGAGTTCGACATGCGGGAGAACGATGATCTGGGTCATAGCTTGAACTCGACTATCTTTTGTCCGGTGAGCGCGCGCTTGATGCCCTGGTCCATGCGACGGGCGGCGAAATCCTGTGTGGCGGCATTGAGCGAGTCGATGCCGGCCTTGATGGCGCGGTGGTCGCTGCCGGCGATACGCTTCTTCAGCGAAGCGATCTCCTCGTCGATGTCGGCGCGCTCCCCGGCGCGCAGCAGGCCGCCGTCCGCGGTAAGCGCCGCCTCGACGGCCTCGACCAGGCGCTCGGCCTCGACCTGCTGCTCGCGCAGGTTGCGCGCCTGCACGTCGTCGCCGACATGGTCTATCGACTCCTTCAGCATGCCGGCGATTTCGTCGTCGGTGAGTCCGTAGGACGGCTTCACCATGATGGAGGCCTCGACGCCCGAGGTCATCTCGCGCGCCGACACCGCCAGCAGGCCGTCGGCGTCGACCTGGAAGGTGACGCGGATGCGCGCCGCGCCCGCCACCATGGGCGGGATGCCGCGCAGCTCGAACTTCGCCAGCGAGCGGCAATCGGCGACCAGCTCGCGCTCGCCCTGCACGACGTGGAAGCTCATCGCCGACTGGCCGTCCTTGAAGGTGGTGAATTCCTGCGCCTTGGCGATCGGGATGGTCGAGTTGCGCGGGATCACCTTCTCGGTGAGGCCGCCCATCGTCTCCAGGCCGAGCGAGAGCGGGATGACGTCGAGCAGCAGCCAGTCGTCGGCGCCGGCGCGGTTGCCCGCCAGCACGTTGGCCTGCATGGCCGCGCCCAGGGCGACGACCTTCTCCGGGTCGAGGTTGGTCAGCGGCTCCTGCCTGAAGTACTCGGCCACGGCGCGCTGCACCTGCGGCATGCGCGTGGCGCCGCCGACCATCACCACGCCCTTGATGTCGTCCACCGTCATGCCGGCGTCGCGCAGCGCCTTGCGCGTCGGCCCGAGGGTCTTCGAGATGAGGGTCTTGGTGATGTCGGCGAAGGTGTCGATCTTCAGGGTCAGGTCGACCTGCTCGCCCGTGCCCAGTTCGACGTGGATCGGCGCGACGTCGTGGGAGGTGAGCATTTCCTTGGCCTCGCGCGCCTTGAGCAGCAGGCGGCGCGTGTCCTCGATGCTGGGAAAGCGGATCCTGGCGTCGTCGAGGATCCAGCAATAGACGCGCTGGTCGAAGTCGTCGCCGCCGAGCGCCGCGTCGCCGTTGGTGGCAAGCACCTCGAAGACGCCGCGCGAAAGCTTGAGGATGGAGATGTCGAAGGTGCCGCCGCCGAGGTCGAACACGGCATAGACGCCCTCCGAGGAATTGTCGAGGCCGTAGGCGATGGCTGCCGCCGTCGGCTCGTTGAGCAGGCGCAGCACGTTGAGGCCGGCCAGCTTGGCGGCGTCCTTGGTGGCCTGGCGCTGGGCGTCGTCGAAGTAGGCCGGAACGGTGATTACGGCGCCGACCAGTTCGCCGCCCAGGCTCGCCTCGGCGCGGATGCGCAGGACCTTGAGGATTTCCGCGGAGATCTCCACCGGGCTCTTCACGCCGGCGACGGTGCGCAGGCGCACCATGCCTTCGGCGTCGAGGAAGTCGTAGGGCATCGACTCGATGTGGGAGACGTCCTTCAGGCCGCGCCCCATGAAACGCTTGGCGGAGACGATGGTGTTGCGCGGGTCGCTGGCCTGGGTGCCCTGCGCCGCATAGCCGACGTCGACGCCGCCGTCGGCCTTGTAGTGCACGATGGAAGGCAGCAGGCCGCGGCCGTTCTCGTCGCTGAGCACGACGGCGATGCCGTTGCGCACGGTGGCGACGAGCGAATTGGTGGTGCCCAGGTCGATGCC
>JAEHDO010000412.1 GCA_016880375.1 Betaproteobacteria bacterium
ACTTTCGCCGGGAAGTCGCGCCACATCGCCAGCGAGCCGAGGCCCTCGTGCAGGAACACCAGCGTCGGGCGGTTGAGCTGGTGGGCGGGGATCAGCTGGTATTCGAGGTTGTGGCCGGCGGCTTTGATGAAACCTGATTGCATGTTGTAGTCCGTTTACCCTCTCCCCTGCCCTCTCCCTGGGAGGGAGAGGGAGTTGATGTGAGGCCCTCTCCCTTGGAGGGAGAGGGGGTGTCGTGTGGCCCGCTCCCTTTGAGGGAGAGGGGGTTAAACGCCGAGGAAGCGGTGCATCAGCTCTTCGTTTTCCGACAGCTCGTTCGAGGAGCCGGCGAAGACGACGTGGCCCTTGACCAGCACCACGCTGCGGTCGGCCAGGGTCATCACGGCGCCGTAGTTCTTGTCGACGATCACGGTGGCGATGCCGGAGGCGCGGATGGTGCGGATGATGTTCCAGATCTCCTTGGCGATGAGCGGCGCCAGGCCCTCGGTGGCCTCGTCGAGGATGAGCAGGTCGGGATTGGTCATCAGGGCGCGGCCGATGGTGAGCATCTGCTGCTCGCCGCCGGAGAGCTGGGCGCCGCCGTTGTTGATGCGCTCGGAGAGCCGCGGGAAGGTGGCCATGACGCGCTCGAAGTCCCACTCCCTGCGGCCATCCACGCCGGCGCGCGCCGCCATGACGAGGTTCTCGCGCACCGTCAGGTTGGGGAAGATGCCGCGCCCTTCCGGCACGTAGGCGATGCCGGCGCGGGCGATGGCGTGCGTCGCGGCCTGCGTCATGTCGCGGCCGCGCACCTTGACGCTGCCCTCTTTCGGCCGCACCAGGCCGAGCATGGATTTCAGCAGCGTGGTCTTGCCCATGCCGTTGCGGCCCATCAGGCCGATGCACTCGCCGCGGGCGACGGCGAAGTCGACGCCGTGCAGGATGTGGCTGATGCCGTAGAAGCTGTGCAGGCCCTGGGCTTCCAATAACAGTTCAGCCATGGAGGTTGTCCTCGCCGCCGAGGTAGGCGAGCTGCACGGCCGGGCTGCTGCGCACCGCCTCGGGCGTGCCGGATTCGATGACTTCGCCGTTCACCATCACCGTCAGCTTGTGCGCCACGGCGAAGACGGCGTCCATGTCGTGCTCGATGAGCATGATGGCGTGATGCTCGGCAAGCTTCTTGATCAACTCCACCATGCGCTGCGATTCGTGCGGGCCCATGCCGGCGAGCGGCTCGTCGAGCAGCAGCAGGCGCGGCTGCGTCGCCAGGCACATGGCGATCTCGAGCTGGCGCTGCTCGCCGTGCGAGAGCGTGGCGGCGACGCGCTCGCGGCGGTGGGCCAGGCCGGCCGCCGCCATGGCCTCCCCGGCCAGGCGGTTGATGTCGGCGAAGGCGCCGGCGCCGGCCCAGACGCGCCACGGGCGCGGCGTGCGCGACTGCGCGGCCAGGCGGCAATTCTCGAACACCGTGAAGGGCAGGAAGATGTTGGTCTTCTGGTAGCTGCGGCCGACGCCGAGGCGCGAGATGGTGTCGGACTTCAGCCCGGCGATGTCGCGGCCCTCGAACTGCACGCTGCCGGAAGTCGGCGGCAGGTCGCCCGAGAGCAGGTTGGTCAGCGTCGACTTGCCGGCGCCGTTGGGGCCGATGACGGCATGCACCTCGCCGACATGCAGTTCCAGCGA
>JAEHDO010000413.1 GCA_016880375.1 Betaproteobacteria bacterium
CGGCAGGCGGAGCGCGGTTACCTGCTGGAAATCCTGCTGCGCAAGCACGCCGCCGTGAAGGACGTGCGCGTCGTGGCGGACATCGGCTCGGTGACGCTGCATTACGATCCGGCGCAGTTGCCCGAGCCGCGCCTGCTGGCCATCGTCGACGCGGTAATCGGCAACCTCGCCGAGGCGCCGCCGCCGCGACCGGCCACACCCGCCGTAATGAGCGAGGGGCCTTTGCAGGAATGTTCCGTCGCCGTCGAAGGCATGACCTGCGCCTCCTGCGCGATGCTCATCGAGATGCACCTCAAGCGCGACCCGCAGGTGGCCAATGCCAGCGTGAATTTCGCCGCCGGCACGGCGACGGTGCAGGGACAGCTCACGCGCGAGGCGCTCTCCGCCCGCGTCGCCCGGCTCGGCTACGTGCCGCGGCCGATGGACACTCTCGCGCAGCGCCGCCTGCTGATCGAGCGCGAGCGCATGCGCCTGGCCGAGTCGAAGCGGCGCTTCGTCCAGGCCGCCTGGCTGACGGCGCCGGTGATGTTCACCGGCATGCTCATGCACCGCTCGCCGGCATTGCGCCTGATGGAGCTGGCGCTGTCCACCGTCGTGGTGTTCGGCAGCGGCGGCGACATCTTCCGCAAGGCCTGGATGCTGGCCAGGCAGCGCGAGGCGAACATGGACACGCTCATCTCGCTCGGCGCCGGCGCCGCCTGGATCTACAGCCTGCCCGGCGTCCTGCGCCGCCACCACCACGTCTATTTCGAGTCGGCCGCCGGCATCGTCACCTTCGTCCTGCTCGGCCGCTTCCTCGAGGAGCGCGCCAAGGGAAGGGCGAGCGAGGCGATCCGCAAGCTCATCGAACTGCAGCCGGACACCGCCGTGCGCATCGCCGGCGGCGTCGAGGAGGTGGTGCCGATCGACGAGGTGCAGGTCGGCGACCTGCTGCGCGTGCGCCCGGGCGACCGCGTGCCCATCGACGGCATCGTCGAGGACGGCCGCTCGGCGGTGGACGAATCCCTCGTCACCGGCGAATCGCTGCCGGTGGCGAAGAGCGCGGGCGACGCAGTGATCGGCGGCTGCATCAACGGCACCGGCAGTTTCACGCTGCGCGCCACCGCCGTGAACGGAGAAACCGTGCTCTCCGGCATCGTGAAGATGGTCGACCATGCCCAGTCGGCCAAGCTGCCGGTGCAGAAGCTCGCCGACCGTATTTCCGCGCGCTTCGTGCCGGCCGTCGGCGCCGTGGCGGGACTGACTTTCGCCGGCTGGCTACTGGCTGGCCACCCGGCGGCGCGCGCGCTGTCGCACGCCGTCGCCGTACTGCTCATCGCCTGCCCCTGCGCGCTCGGGCTGGCCACGCCCACCGCCATCATGGTCGGCACCGGCCAGGCTGCGCGGCGCGGCATCTACATCCGCAACGGCGAGGCGCTGGAGACCTCGAGCAAACTGACCACCCTGGTCTTCGACAAGACCGGCACCATCACCGAAGGCAAGCCGGTAGTGACGGATTTCCTCGCTGGCGAAAGCGAGGACGAGGACCTGCTCGCCACGCTGATCGCCTCGGCGGAAGCGCCCTCGGAGCATTTCCTCGGCCAGGCGCTCGCCGCCTGGGCACGCGAGCGCGGCGCGAAGACGCGCGCGGCGAAGGACTTCAACGCCAAGCCCGGGCGCGGCGTGCAGGCCTTCGTCTCGGGCAAGACCATCCGCATCGGCAATGCGGCGCTGCTCGAGGAAGCCGGCATCGACACCGGCGAATTCGCCGCGCAGGCAGAGGCCTGGTCGGGCGAGGGCAAGACGCCGGTGTTCGTGGCGATCGGCCAGCGCTGCGCGGCGATCCTTGCCGTCGCCGACCGGCCGCGCGAAGGCGCGAGGGAAGCCATCGCGCTGCTGCACCG
>JAEHDO010000414.1 GCA_016880375.1 Betaproteobacteria bacterium
CGCGGCGGGCCAGGCGCATTTGACGCCGAGCGGCCAGTCTTCGCTGCTTTTCCCCTCTCCCCGCCGGGGAGAGGGCAGGGAGAGGGGGAAACGGCGGCTGGCCCTCTCCCCGGCCCCGCTCCGCGCCCCACTGCCGGCTTTGCACAGCCGGCCGGCTTCGGCGGCGCGAAGCATGCTTCGCGAAACCCCGCCTTCGCCCCTCTGGCGCGGGAGAGGGAGCAAGAGCGGGCTCATTTCACGCTCCTCGGCGCTACCGGCTGCCGCCGCGCCGTGACGGTCAGGCCGATCGCCAGCAGCAGCGTGAGGAATCCCGCCAGCAGGTTCCACAGCGAATCGGTGGCGCCCTGCGGCAGCTCGCCGAAGACCTTGCCGTACTCCCAGCCTTCCGGCAGGTTGGTAGGTATCGCTCCTGACTGGAGTTCGTCCTCCTTCGGGCGCACCGGCGTCTTGTCCACCGCGACCAGGCTGGTGTACTTGCTGACGAGATGGTGGGCGAGGGCGACCTCGATCACCGCGTCGCGCACCGCTTCCTCCTTGGCGCCGTCGCGCTGGCTGTCGATGAGGGAGGCGATCTTCTCGCGCGCCCACAGCACGCCCATGCCGCGGCCTTCGCGCGCGGAGGCGACGGGCAACGTGGCCTGCCAAGGCGCGTCGCCGCGCAGGCCGGAGAGCCTGATCTCGCCTTCCGCCTTGTCGATCGCGGCGGAGACGACGATGGGTTCGCCGAGGTAGAGGTCCGGCACGCGCCTCGGCCAGGCGTCGGCGCTGCCCGGCCAGGCGATGTCGATGCCCTTCAGCACTGGCGACTCGAGCTTGGCGAAGAGCTGGCCCATCTTCTCCTTCACTTCCTCGACCTTGCCGATGTAGGTGAAGGTGCCGCGGCCGGTCTGCGCGGCCTTGCTCATGAAGTGGCTGTTGGGCGCCGAGCCGATGCCGACGGTGAACAGGCGCGAGTCGCCGAGCTTGTCCCCGATCAGCTTGAACAGGCCGTCTTCGTTGCCGACGGCGCCGTCGGTGAGGAAGATCACCTGGCGCACGCGGCCGGGATTCTCGCGGCCGTTCAGCGCGAGGTTGAGGGCCAGCGCCATCTCGGTGCCGCCCTGCGACTGCAGCCGGCGCACCCAGCGCACGGCGTGCTCGCGGTTGGCGGCGCTGGCCGGGCGCGCGTCGGCGTAGAGGGCTTTCGCGTAGGAGTTGAATTCGACGACGTTGAAGCTGTCCTGTTCGGACAGGCGCGCGATGGCGAGCTCGAGGGCCTCGCGCGCCTGGGCGATGGAGCTGCCCGACATGGAGCCGGAGGTGTCGATGACGAAGATGACTTCGCGCGGCAGGCGCGCCGCGGCGACCTCCTTCGCCGGCGGCATGACCATGAGCAGCGCGTACTGCCGGTCACCGTGCTTCTCGGTGAACAACGCTGCCTGGGGGGCATGGCCCGCCGCCGGCGTCCACGTGAGTTCGAAATCCCTGTTGGCCGGCACTTCGCCCGCGGCCAGCTCGACGATGCGGCCGCCGCCTTCGCTCTCGCGCATCGTGATGGCGTGGTAGGGGCTGCCGACGCGGGCCAGCGGCACGCCGGCATCGAGCATGACCTTCAGGCGCACCGGGTTGCTCGGCGCATGCTTGGCCGGGTCGAGCACCGGCGGGGTGATGCGGGACGCGTCGGGAACCTGGTCGGTGTTGTTCGCCCAGCCCTTGCCCGTACCCTGGCCTTCGGCGGGTGCGCCGGGGATGTAGCGCGGGCCGACCACCATCGGGAAGCGCAGGCTGAAGCTGCCTGAATCGTATTTGAGGGTCTGCTGGTATTCGATCTCGACGACGATCTCGCCGCGCGGCGGGATGTTGGCCACGCTCGTCGTGAAGAGGTTCGGCCGCTCCTGCTCGACCAGCGCCGCACGCTGGCCGGAGGACTTGGCTTGCTCGTAC
>JAEHDO010000415.1 GCA_016880375.1 Betaproteobacteria bacterium
CCCGTACCACCTCGTTGATCGGGTGCACCTTGTCGAAGGGCAGCGGCAGCTCGGGGTCGTTGGGGATCTGGCCGTTCTCCAGGCCGATGCCGTAGTGGTACACCTCCTGGAAGCAGTCCCACAGGTCAACGTTGTTGCGCCAGGCGGGAATGCCGCCGGTGATGGCGCAGGAACCCATGGCCACCAGGATCCTGCAGTTCTTCCTGAACTCCTTCAGCACGTGCACGTTCTCGGCGTTGCACACGCCCCCTTCCACGATGCCGATGTCGCAGGGGCCGCAGTGCTTGATGTCGGTGATCGGCGAGCGGTCGAACTCGACGACCTTGACCAGCTCGAACAGCTTCTCGTCGATGTCGAGCAGCGACATGTGGCAGCCGAAGCAGCCGGCCAGCGAGCAGGTGGCGACCTTGAGCTTCTTCGCTTCAGTCACGCTTGGGCCTCTCGATCCCGGCCACCGGCACCTCGGCGATGTCGTGGTGGTCGTAGAGCCGCTTGCCGATGGGAATCGTGAAGCCGTGGCGCTTGCGGATGATGGCGCCGGTCGGGCAGACCTCGGCGGCGCGGTCGGTCACCGACATGCTGGTGTCGGCCAGCCGCCCGCTCGCCGCGTTGACGATCAGGCGCGCCCTGATGCCGCGGCCGCCGATGCCGAAGACGTTCTTGCCGTCCACGTCGCGGCTGGCGCGCACGCACAGCTCGCAGAGGATGCAGCGGTTGCGCTCCAGCAGCACGTCCGGATGCGAGGCGTCGACGTCGCGCGCCGGATAGAAGTGCGTGAAGTGCGGCGTCAGCATGCCGAGGTGGTAGGCAACCGCCTGCAGCTGGCAGTTGCCGCTCTTCTCGCAGGACGGGCAGACATGGTTGCCCTCGACGAAGAGCATCTGCGTCAGCGCGAGCCGGTCGGCGTTGAGCGCCGCGGTCTCGCTCTCCACTTTCATGCCCTCCGCCGCCTGATTGGTGCACGCCGCGCCGAGCCGCCCGCCGATGTTCACCGTGCACAGCTTGCAGGAGCCGTGCGGCTTGAACTCCGGGTGGTGGCACAGGTGCGGGATGTAGACGCCCGCCGCGGCGGCCGCCTCCATGATGGTCTCGCCCTCCTCGAAGGGGATCGTCTTGCCGTCCAGGGTGAAGGTCTTGGTCATGGCTCTTCAGCGAGGTGCGCCCATTCGTCGTCGCGGCCGGTGATCAGGCGCGCCGTGGCCAGCGCACCGTCGAGGTCGAAGGCCGGCTCGAAGTCGAGCCGCTTCAGCCGCCGCTCGTAGGCCTCGGGGAACTTCTCCATGGTCTGCACCACCGGGTTGGCCGCCGTGTGGCCGAGTCCGCAGTGCGCCATGCCGCGCAGGATGTGCATGATGTGCTTCATCTCGTTCATGTCGTAGGCCGAGCCCTTGCCGGCGGCCAGCTTGTCCATGATGTTCCTCAGCAGCGAGGTGCCGACGCGGCACGGCGTGCAGAAGCCGCAGCTCTCGTGGGCGAAGAAATGCGTGAAGTTGCGCGCCACCTCGAACATGTCCCGCTCGCGCGAGAAGACCATGAAGGCGCCGGCCGTGGCGAGGTCCTCGAAGGCGATGCGGCGGTCGAACTCGCGGAAGGAGATGCAGGTGCCGGACGGCCCGGAGACCTGCACGGCGTGGGCGTCCTCGGCGCCGCAGTCGATGAGGACCTGCCGCACCGTGACGCCGAAGGAATATTCGTAGACGCCCGGCCGCTGGCAGTCGCCGGAGACCGAGATCAGCTTGCTGCCCGCCGACTGCGGCGTGCCCATGGCGGCGAACCAGGCGCCGCCCTTTTCGGCGATCTTCGCCGCGCAGGCGAAGGTCTCGACGTTGTTTACCACCGTCGGCTGGTTGCGGTAGCCGCAGCGGTCCGGGAAGGGCGGCCGGTTCCTCGGCTTGCCCGGCTTGCCCTCCAGCGATTCGATCAGCGCCGACTCCTCGCCGCAGATGTAGGCGCCGGCGCCCAGGTGAATCTCGATGTCGAAGTCGAAATCCGCCTCGCCGAGGATGGCCTGGCCGAGCAGATTCGCCTCGCGCCGTCTCGCCAGGACCGACTCCAGTTTTTCCAGCAGGTTCTTGTACTCGCCGCGCAGGTAGACGAAACCCCGGCGCGCGCCGATGACGCGGGCGCACACCGTCATGCCCTCGAACACCAGGTCGGCGTGGCTGTTGAGCAGCACGCG
This sequence comes from Betaproteobacteria bacterium, assembly GCA_016880375.1. Taxonomy (GTDB): domain Bacteria; phylum Pseudomonadota; class Gammaproteobacteria; order Burkholderiales; family Rhodocyclaceae; genus Desulfobacillus. The sequence goes on from JAEHDO010000415.1 coordinate 2,180, forward strand.
GTCCTTGAAGGTGCCCGGCTCGCCCTCGTCGGCGTTGCACACCACGTAGTGAGCCCGCCCCTCCGCCTTGCGGCAGCTCGCCCACTTGGTGGCCGTCCTGAAGCCGGCGCCGCCGCGGCCGCGCAGGCTGGCGGCGTCGACCTCCGCCAGCGTCGCCTCGGTGCCGCGCGCCAGCGTCGCTTTCAGGGCCGCGCCCGGCGTGAACGCCTCGCCCGTCAGCGGCCCGGGCTGGCGGATGTTGTCGGGAATCTCGAACAGCATCGGCGGCCACTCGGCGAGCGGCTTCTGCGCCCGGATCAGCTCGGCGACGAGGTCGAGCCGCGACTTGTCCAGCGCCGGCACGGCAAAACCGTTCACCAGCATCGCCGGCGCCTGGTCGGCGAGGCCGATATCGGCGGTGTCGTCGACATACACCAGGCCATCCTCGGAGAGCTTGCGCGGCTCCAGCCACAGCCGCTCGCAGAAATACTGCTTCAGCTCGGCCTTGCCGGCCATCTGGTCGATGACGTTGTCCGAGAAGAGGATCTCGTAGGCGCCGTGCGACTCGGCGTGGAAGAAGGCATAGAAACTCGCCGTCGACTCGATGCGCACGCGCGGCACGTCGAGCAGCTTCGCCAGCCGGTCGAGCGTGTCGGAGGGGATCGTGCCGCAGGATTCCTGGACGTTGCGCAGGATCTGCACCAGGTTGGCGGGATCGTGGTGCCAGCGGGCAACGATCCCCGGCAGGTCGCAAACGTCGTAGTCGGACATGTTCCGGCAGGGCCGTAAGGGAATGGCTCTAAGGTACGTTTTTTTGGTGACGGCGGTTTGACTTAGGTCAATCGGCTGCGGGGCGTTCGAGGGATTCACTCCTCCCTAGGCAGATGTCCTTTATCATGGCCCTATCGTGAAAAAATCCCTGCCCCTCTCCCGCGTCTACGGCCTGCTCGAGCCGGGCCCGGTGCTGCTGGTGACGACCGCCCGCAAGGGCAAGGCGAACGTCATGGCGCAGTCCTGGCACTGCATGATGGAGTTCGAGCCGCCGCTGGTGGGCTGCCTCATCAGCGGCCGCAACCACAGCTTCGATGCGCTGGTGGCGACGAAGGAGTGCGTGCTCAACATACCGACGGCGAAGCTGCTGGACCAGGTGGTCGGCGTCGGCAACTGCTCCGGCCGCAAGGTCGACAAGTTCGCCAGATTCGGCCTCACGCCGCGGCCGGCTTCGCAGGTGGGCGCGCCGCTCATCGACGAGTGCTACGCCAGCCTGGAGTGCAAGGTGATCGACACGCGCCTGATGAACCGCTACAACTTCTTCGTGCTGGAAGTGGTGAAGGCCTGGGTCGATCCGAAGCAGAAGGACCCGCGCACCCTGCACCATCGCGGCCGCGGGCATTTCATGGTGGCGGGGAAAACTCTCCGCACGGCCTCGCGCACGAAGTAGATGCACTCCCTCTCCCCGCCGGGGAGAGGGCTGGGGTGAGGGGCAACCGGCAACCGAAAAAGTCAGTCCCTACGAGACGGCGCCGAAATCGTTGCCGCCTGAAGCGGCGCGTTCCAGGCGCCGCGCGAACACCTTCATTTCCTTCGCCGCCTGGAGGTCGCCCCTGGCCTCGGCCACCGCAATGCCCTCGCGATAGGCCGCCAGCGCCTCCGCCGCTTGCCCCGCCTCGGCCAGCGCCTTGCCGAGCAGCTTCCACGCCGCCGAGTACTTCGGGTCCTTCTCCACCGCCGCGCGGAAATGCGCCGCCGCCTGCGCCGCCTCCCCCGCCTTGAGGAATTCGTTGCCGAGCGAAAAGCGCAGCAGCGC
>JAEHDO010000416.1 GCA_016880375.1 Betaproteobacteria bacterium
CCCAGCAGCATCTCGAAGGGTTTTTCCCAGCGGCCCAGGAGCGGGCCGCCGGGGTTCGTCGACAGACCGGACACGCTTACTTCTTGCTCAGCTTCTGGATTTCGGCGCGGAACTCGGCCATCACCGCGGCGCCGTCCACGCCCTTGGCCTTGGCCTCGTTGTACCAGGCCTGCTCCAGCGGATCGGTCTTGGACTTGATCTCGGCCACGAACTGCGGGCTGGCATTGCGGATGATGATCTTCTCGCCCTGCATCGCTTTCAGGCCGGCGTCGTCCTCGCGATCCCAGACCTTGCCCGCCATGCGGGCGTAGTTCTCGCCGGATACCTTCAGGATCGCGTCCTGGTCCGCCTTGGACAGGGCCTTGAACTTGGCCTCGTTCATGCCGAGGAAGAAGCTGACGTTGTAGAGGCCGCCGGGCACCACCGTCATGTGGTTGACCAGAGGCACCAGCTTGAAGGCGGGCACCGAGTCCTTCGGGAAGAAGATGCCGTCGGCGATGCCGCTCTTGAGGATCTCGTAAGTCTCCGAGGCCGGCTTCAGCAGCGGCACGGCGCCAAGGGCCTTCGTGATGTCCACCACCACACCGCCGCCTACGCGGATCTTCTGGTTTTGGAGATCTGCCAGGCTGGCGACCTTCTGCTTGGTCATGTAGATCTGGCCGGGGCCGTGGGTCATCACGCCGAGCAGCACGATGCCCTTGTGCTCGTCGAACTTGGCCATGTGCTTCGAATAGGTGCGCCAGTAGGCCACCGAGATGGCTTCCGCCGAGTCACCCAGGAAAGGGAACTCGGCCATCTTGGTCATCGGAAAGCGGCCCGGCGTGTAGCCGTGCACGGAGATCGAGACATCGGCCAGGCCGTCGCGGATGGCGTCGAAGGTGCCCGGCGGGCTGGCCACGGCCTTCGGCAGCAGCCTGAACTTGACGCGGCCCTGGGTGGCCGTTTCGACCTCCTTGGCCCAGCCCATGAGCATGTCCTTGGTGATGATGTGGCTGGGCGGCAGCCAGGACGAGATGGTGAGGGTGGTCTGGGCCTGGACGGGTGCCCAGGTGATGACGCCGGCGAGCAGGGCGGCGGCGAGCGTTGCGAGCTTCTTCATGTCGATCCTCCTTTGGTTTGAGCGGATGTTTGTTTAAGTGTTACGTATTTCATTTCCGCAGACTGCATTGTGTAACAGATTAAATCCCTGTCAAGCGCGCGGGATCAAAGCGTGCGTCTGAAATCGGGCTTGCGCCCTTCCTGGAAGGCGCCTATGCCTTCGCGTGCGGCGGCCGTGAGGGCGCTGGCGCCGAAGGCCCGATAGCCGATTTCAAGCGCCTCGCCGAGCGTTCCCGCCGTCGCGGCGTCGCGCACGGCGTTTTCGAGAATGCCCATGATCTCCTTCGACAGCGGCTGGCCGTTGGCGGCGGCCGGCTCGATCTTTTCCAGCGGTGCCAGCGCGACTGCACCCTGGGCGATGCCGGACGGCTTGCCGGCCAGCGCCTGCACCCGCGATACGGCGACCTTGATCAGGCCGGGCAGGTCGTCGGCGAGGGCGTCGACCACGCCCAGTTCGTGCGCACGCGGCGCCGTCAGGCGCTCGGCGCGGCGCAGCATCCCGTGGAAGGTTTCGGCCGCCTTCGGCCAGCGGCGGTAGGGCACGACCATGGCGCCGATGCCCGGCACGATGCCGAGTGTGATTTCCGGCAGCTGCATCCAGGCGTCCTTCAGCGCGACGATGCCGTGGCAGCGCATCGCCAGTTCCAG
>JAEHDO010000066.1 GCA_016880375.1 Betaproteobacteria bacterium
CGGCCAGGCGGTGGTGAAGCACGGCGTCACCCTCATCGGCTACACCGACCTGGTCGGCCGCCTGTCCAGGCAGTCGTCGACGCTGTACGCGACCAACCTGTTCCGCCTCGCCGAGGAGCTGTGCAAGGCCAAGGACGGCCGCATCGACGTCAATATGGAAGACGAGGCCATCCGCGGCCTGACGGTCGTCAAGGAGGGCGCGATCACCTGGCCGCCGCCCCCGCCCAAGACGCCGGCCGCGCCGCCGCAGGCCAAACCCGCCGCCGCTGCGGCGCCTGCCGCCAAGGGCCACGGCCACGGCGCGTCCGAGCCGATGTCGGGCAGGTCGCTTGCCGTCGTGTTCTTCGTCGGCGCCATGCTGTTCTGGTTCATCGGCGCCAACGCGCCGGCCGCCTTCCTCACCAATTTCACGGTGTTCGTGCTGGGCTGCTTCGTCGGCTACATGGTGATCTGGAACGTCACGCCCTCGTTGCATACGCCGCTGATGAGCGTCACCAATGCCATCTCCAGCATCATCGTCATCGGCGCCCTGATCCAGATCGCGCCGCCGCTGGCGGCGGGCTCGGCCGACCGGCCGGACGAGCTGATCCGCTGGATGGCCATTGTCGGCATCGCACTCACCTGCATCAACATGTTCGGCGGCTTCGCCGTCACCCGCCGCATGCTGGCGATGTTCCGCAAGTAAGGGGAAGCGACACATGACCTCCAGCCTCACCACCGTCGCTTACATCGGCGCCATCATTCTCTTCATCCTCAGCCTGGGCGGGCTGTCACATCCGGAGACGTCACGCCGCGGCAACCTCTACGGCATCATCGGCATGGCCATTGCCGTGCTGGCCACCGTGCTCGGCCCGCGCGTCGCCGCCGCCGGCATCCCCTGGATCATCGCCGCCATGGTGGCGGGCGCGGCCATCGGCCTCTACGCCGCGCGCACCGTGCAGATGACGCAGATGCCGGAGCTGGTGGCGCTGATGCACAGCCTGGTCGGCCTGGCCGCCTGCCTGGTCGGCTTCGCCAGCTACGTCGACACCTCGATCCAATTCGCCGGCGCCGAGAAGGTCATTCACGAAGTCGAGATCTACATCGGCATCCTCATCGGCGCAGTGACCTTCTCCGGCTCGGTGATCGCCTTCGGCAAGCTCTCCGGCAAGATAGGCGGCAAGCCGATGCTGCTGCCCGGCCGCCACTGGATGAACCTTGCCGGCCTGCTGGTGGTGCTCTGGTTCGGCCGCGAGTTCGTCATGGCGCCGACGGTAGCGGCCGGCATGATGCCGCTGATCGTCATGACGGCGATCGCCTTGCTATTCGGCATCCACATGGTGATGGCCATCGGCGGTGCCGACATGCCGGTGGTGGTGTCGATGCTCAACAGCTACTCCGGCTGGGCGGCAGCGGCGACCGGTTTCATGCTGTCGAACAACCTGCTCATCGTCACCGGTGCGCTGGTGGGCTCCTCCGGCGCCATCCTCTCCTACATCATGTGCCGCGCCATGAACCGCAACTTCATCAGCGTCATTGCCGGCGGCTTCGGCACCGGCGGCGGCGCAGCGGCGGCGAAGGGCGGCGAGCAGCCGGCGGGCGAAGTCGTGCCGATCAGCGCGGCGGAGACGGCGGAGCTGCTGCGCGAGGCGAAGAACGTCATCATCGTGCCGGGCTACGGCATGGCCGTGGCGCAGGCCCAGCACACGGTGTTCGAGATCACCCGCCACCTGCGCGAGATGGGCGTCAACGTGCGCTTCGGCATCCACCCGGTGGCCGGCCGCATGCCCGGCCACATGAACGTGCTGCTGGCGGAAGCGAAAGTCCCCTACGACATCGTGATGGAGATGGACGAGATCAACGCCGACTTCCCCGACACCGACGTCGCCATGGTGATCGGCGCCAACGACATCGTGAACCCGGCGGCGCAGGACGACCCCGCCAGCCCCATCGCCGGCATGCCGGTGCTGGAAGTGTGGAAGGCCAGGACCTCGATCGTCATGAAGCGCAGCATGGCCTCCGGCTATGCCGGCGTCGACAACCCGCTCTTCTACAAGGACAACAACCGCATGCTCTTCGGCGATGCGAAGAAGATGCTGGACGAGGTGCTGGTGGCGATGAAGGCATGACGGCCGGCCGCAGGCGCTGCAGGAATAACGCCCGCGTTTGCGGGCGTTTTTCATGGCCTTCCATTCCTGATCGTTTTGATGCACACGAATACCCTTGACGAGCAGACGGTCGCGGTCATCGGCGGCGGCCCCGCCGGGCTGATGGCGGCGGAGGCCATCAGCCGGAACGGCGTGCGGGTCGATGTCTACGATGCCATGCCCTCGACGGGACGCAAGTTCCTGCTGGCGGGGAAGGGCGGGCTCAATCTTACCCATGCCGAGCCGCGCGACCGGTTTTACTCGCGCTACGGCATGCGCCGCCCGCAACTCGAACCGCTGCTCGATGCCTTCGGACCGGATGCGCTGCGCGACTGGGCTCGCGAGCTCGGCGTCGAAACCTTTGTCGGCACGTCCGGGCGGGTATTTCCCGTCGAGATGAAGGCGGCACCCTTGCTGCGAGCCTGGCTGCACCGCTTGCGCGAGGCCGGCGTGCGCTTCCACATGCGCCATCGCTGGCTGGGTTGGGGTGATGAGGGGACGCTCCGTTTTGCCACCCCGCAAGGCGAGCATCGGCTGCGTGCCGACGCGGTCGTGCTGGCGATGGGCGGCGGCAGCTGGCCGAAGCTCGGCTCGGACGGCGCCTGGGTGCAGTTGCTGGCGCAGCGTGGCGTAGAGGTCGCTGCACTGCGGCCCGCCAATTGCGGCTTCGATATAGCCTGGAGCGAGCACTTTCGCACCCGCTTCGCCGGCCATTTCGTGAAGCCGGTGGTCATGTCCTTCACGGAGGCATCGGGCGCCGTGCATCGCCGGCAGGGCGAATTCGTCGTGACGGCGAACGGCGTCGAGGGCAGCCTGATCTATGCGCTGTCGGCAGCTCTGCGCGACAGGATCGCCGCAGCGGGCGCTGTGGTCATCCATCTCGACCTGGCGCCGGGGAGGGACCTGCCGCGCCTGATCGAGGAGCTGTCGCGACCGCGGGGCGCGCGTTCGATGGCGAGCCACCTGCAAAGCCGGATTGGCATCAAGGGCGTGAAGGCGGGGCTGCTGCGGGAAATCGTGCCGGCGCAGGATTTCGCCGTGCCGGGCCGCCTGGCTGCCGCGATCAAGGCACTGCCATTGCGGCTTGTCGCGCCGCGTCCGCTTGAGGAGGCCATCAGCAGTGCCGGCGGCGTGGCCTTCGAGGCGCTGGATGGACATCTCATGATTCGCATGCTGCCTGGCGTGTTCTGTGCGGGCGAGATGCTGGACTGGGAAGCGCCGACCGGCGGCTACCTGCTCACCGCCTGTTTCGCCAGCGGCCGTGCCGCCGGCCTGGGGGTGCTGGCCTGGCTGGAAGGCGCTAGAGGCGAATAAGCCCCCGTCCCTGTTGCTTTAGGGTTGAAGGGTTCAGAATGCGCCCATGGACACCCTTGGCAGGATGCGCAAGCTCGGCTTCAGGAAGTGGTACGAGCGCCAGCTCATCGAGAGCCATTTCTATCTCGTTACCTGCTTTCTCGGCATCATCATGGCTGCGGCGGCCGTCGAACTCTCCGGCCGCCGGGAAAGTCTCGGCGGCCTGCTCCTTGCTGCCGGACTGGGACTTGGCGGCTGCGTGCTGTCGCTGTTCGGCTGGCAGCGCTACAAGCGCATCATGATGGTCGCCGAGCACATCGGCGACCACGCCACCTGCGTGCAATGCAATGCCTATGCGAAGTTCACCGTGGTCGATGCCGGCCAGGCGCTCCGACAAGAGCCGGTCGACATCGAGAATGCCAGCGAAGTCTGGCTCAGGGTGCACTGCCGCAAGTGCGGCAACGAGTGGATGATCTAGCCGGTTAGTGCGTCGTCGGGGCATTGACGACGCGAATTTCGCGCGCAGCCCCCGGATAGTCGACACCGGCAGCGCTGATCTTCTCGACGATCGCCCGGTTGATCTCGGCGCCCGCGGGCACGTAATCGGGCACCTTGACCCAGGGCTTCACGGCGATGCCGATCGACCGGTCGGCGAGCGTGGTCACGCCGACGATCGCCGCCGGCTCCTGCAGCACGCGCGGATTGGCCTTCACCACTTCATGGATTGCCGCGAGGGCGCGCTCGAGCTCGTCGGCCCGCGCGATCGAGACGCTCAGGTCTAACTGGCGGATCTGGCCGTAGTTATGCAGGATCTCGCCGACGATCTTGCGGTTGGGCACCACCACCACCGAGCGGTCCGGATGGCTGAGCTTGGTGGTGAACAGGTCGATGGACGCGACTTCGCCGTCGACCCCCACCATGGAAACGTATTCGCCCACCCGGAACGGGCGCGTAAAGATGATGACGAAGCCTGCCGCGAGGTTGCCGAGGACGCCTTGCATGGCCAGTGCGATGCCGGCGCCCGCCACGCCCAGGCCGGCGATCATCGGCAGCAGGTCCACGCCGAGATTCTGCAGCGCCATGATCATGAAAAGGCCCAGCACCAGCAGGCGCGCGAGACGCACGACCAGCTGCCGCACCGGCGGCTCGAGGCGGAGCTTGTCCAGCCAGCGATCCAGAATCCTGCCGACCCAGCGTCCGGCGTAGAAACCTGCGGCCAGGATGAGAATCGCCACCACGACCTTCGGCCCGAACTTGATGCCGAGGTCGATGAGCGTACTCTGCGCCTGCTCCAGTAGGGCGAGTTGATTCGACATGGCTTGACCTCCGTTGGTTAGGATTGCAGACCCTGGGCGGCAGGGCGGGTGACGATGCGGTTGCGGCCGGACTGCTTGGCCTCGTACATGCGCGCGTCGGCCAGGTCGACCAGCATGCTCCAGTCGTCGACCTGGTCGGCGATGCGCTCGGCGATGCCGATGCAGGCGGTGAGCGCGCCGCCTTCCGGCCGCTCGCCGAAACCGGCGGCGCGCGCCCGTTCGAGGCCGACCGCGGCCTTTCCGGCCGCGGCATTCGGCATGATGATGACGAACTCTTCGCCGCCCCAGCGCACGAGGATGTCGCCGGTGCGCAGTTGCTGCGTCATCTGCTGCGCGGCGGCGGTCAGCGCGCGGTCGCCGGCCTCGTGGCCATGCTCGTCGTTGATGCGCTTGAATTCGTCGAGATCGATGAAGGCCACCGCCAGCGGCGTGCCGCTGCGCACGGACTGGTTGAACTGCAGCGTCAGCAGCTCGCTGCCTCCCTGGCGCGAGAAGGCGCCGGTGAGCGGGTCGCGGATGGCGTTGCGCACCAGCGCGATGATGAAGGCGAGCTGGCTCACGCTCGCCAGCGTCGCCACCGCCCCGATCAGCAGCAGCAGCCAGAGCGTTCCCAGCGCCAGCGGCCAATCGACAGTCGGCCAGTAGAGCAGGCCGGCGCCCGCCTTTGCCACGAGGATCGGCAGCGCCAGCAGCGCCGACTCCAGCACCGTCAGCGGAAAGATCGACAGGCCGGCCAGCACCAGGAAAGGCAGGAAGGCATGGGTCGCAGCCAGCGCGCCGGCCATACCCGAGAGCGCATGCGGCCCCAGTATCACCGTCGAGTAAAGAAAGAAAAAGCTTGGCACGGAAAAAAGCAGAATCAGCGCCAGCCGCGAATTGCGTACCAGGCCTGCCGGGGTGTTGAAGAACGCCAGGATCGAGACGAAGGCCAGCGTGGCGAGGGCGCGGCCAAGCAGCAGCGCCTGCGCCAGCGCCTCGGGAAAGAACAGGTAATCGACGATGCCCCACAGCGGCGTCAGGACGGCGAACAGCGCGGCCACCAGCTTGGTGCGGGAGAGCAGCATGTCAGCCCGCCGCGCCTCGATCAGCGGAATATGGCGGCCCGGCAGAAACAGCCAGGAAAATTCTTCGCGCGCCAGCGTGCCGAACTGGGTCCCGCTGGCTTTCCTGCCGAGCAGTTCGATTTCCTTGGGCAGCATCCTATGCGTACGCGTTCATTGATCGAGATGACGAGCAGCCTGGGTATTGACCGGGCACGATGAAGGA
>JAEHDO010000067.1 GCA_016880375.1 Betaproteobacteria bacterium
AGTTGTGGTGGGCACCCCTGCGCATGGGGGGCTCTTGGCTCGCGCTGAAGGCGCTGCCGCTACTGGCGCCCTTGTTGGGCCTGCTACGCGGCCGACGTTACACACACCAGTGGGTACCGCTGCTGGCGCTGGCCTATTTCACCGAAGGGATTGTGCGTGTCACCACCGAGCGAGGCCTTTCAGCCTGGCTCGCTGGTGTTGAAATAGCCCTCGCCGTCGCCTTGTTCGGCAGCTCCGTACTTTTTGCCCGCGCCACCGGCAAAGTCAGCCCCTGAAACACGGCAAGCCGTACGGGCTAGCCCTGCTGTCATACCTGCGGATTTACTTTCTCGGGCTTGGAAACCAGCTTGTTCAATGCATTGATATAGGCTTTGACCGAAGCGACGACGATATCGGTGTCTGCGCCCTGGCCGTTCACCACGCGGCCATCCTTGGCCAGGCGAACAGTGACTTCACCCTGCGCGTCGGTGCCACCGGTAATGCTGTTCACCGAAAACAGCAGCAATTCCGAGCGGCTTTCGGCTATGCCTTCAACTGCCTTGAAGCAGGCATCGACAGGTCCGTCGCCATCCGCCTCGGACTGACTTTCTGCACCGCCGGCCGCCAGCGTGACGCGAGCGTGCGGCGTTTCGCCGGTCTCCGAGGCGACGCGCAGGCTGATCAGCTTGTAGTGTTCCTGCTCCGGCGTGACCGCCTCGTCGGACATGAGGGCCTGCAGGTCCTCGTCGAATATCTCGTGCTTCTTGTCGGCCAACTCCTTGAAGCGGGCAAAGGCGATATTCAGCTGCTCTTCGCTCTCCACGACAATGCCGAGATCCGCCAAACGCGTCTTGAAGGCGTTGCGGCCGGAGTGCTTGCCCAGCACCAGCTTGTTCTGCGTCCAGCCGACGTCCTGGGCACGCATGATCTCGTAGGTCTCGCGGTGCTTGATCACGCCGTCCTGGTGGATACCGGACTCGTGGGCAAAGGCGTTGGCGCCGACGATGGCCTTGTTCGGCTGCACGGGAAAGCCGGTAATGCTGGAGACCAGCTTGGAGGCCGACACGATCTGCGTCGTGTCGATGCGCGTTTCGCAGCCGAAGATGTCCTGGCGCGTGCGCACGGCCATGACGATTTCCTCCAGCGCGGCATTGCCGGCGCGCTCGCCCAGGCCGTTGATGGTGCATTCCACCTGGCGTGCCCCTTCCATCACGGCGGCAAGCGAGTTGGCCACGGCGAGGCCGAGGTCGTTGTGGCAATGCACCGACCAGATAACCTTGTCCGAATTCGGAACGCGCTCGCGCAGGCTGCGGATGGTTGCCGAAAACTGTCCCGGCACGTTGTAGCCGACGGTGTCCGGAACGTTGATGGTCTTCGCCCCGGCCTTGATCACCGCATCGAAGATGCGGCAAAGGAAATCCAGCTCAGAACGGCCGGCATCCTCGGCGGAAAACTCGATGTCATCGGTGTACTCCCCAGCCCACTGCACGGCCTTCACCGCCTGTTCGACGACCTCGTCCGGCGTCATGCGCAGCTTCTTCTCCATGTGGATCGGGCTGGTGGCGATGAAAGTATGGATGCGGCCGGACCTGGCCGGCCGGATGGCCTCGCCGGCACGGCGGATGTCGTTCTCGCTGGCGCGTGCCAGCGAACAAACGGTGGATTCCCTGACTGTCTCGGCAATACCTCGAATGGCATCGAAATCGCCGGACGAAGCGGCGGCAAAGCCAGCCTCGATGACGTCGACCTTCATGCGTTCCAGCTGGCGCGCCACGCGCAGCTTCTCTTCCCTGGTCATGGAGGCGCCCGGACTCTGCTCGCCGTCGCGCAAGGTTGTGTCGAAAATCACCAAGTGGTCTTTCATCATGTTCGTCTCCGAATGGGATGCGTCAAGAGTCGATCGGGGGTTATGCCCTCGTCGGCCGGGTACTGCTCAAATTGTGGGTCGGGGAATTTAGCGCGCGCGGCGCAGCAGCGGCCGGGCGAGCAGGAGGCCGCTGAGAAGAAGTGTTGCCGTCAGGAGGAGTGCAATCTGATGCATGGGACGACTATAGCCAGATTCCGCCGCCGGCGCAAGAGGAGGTCAAGCCGGGGTTTTTCGGCGCCGGACCCAACCCAGGACGGCCATGATGTAGCCTGAGAACGCGTAGCAGAGGAACAGCGCAAAGAGGATGCCGGGGGGGTAGCTGGAGACCAGAACAAAGAACAGGACGATTGCCAGGACGGCGATGAACGGGACGCTGCGCCTGAGATTGATGTCCTTGCCGCTGTAATAGCGGAAGTTGCTCACCATGGTCACGCCGGCGAAAATCGTCAATGCCCAAGCGTACCAGCGCACTTCCTCGCCAGTGTAGTTGAGGTCCATCAGCACCCAGACGAAGCCGGCGATCAGCGCCGCGGCCGCCGGGCTGGGCAGGCCCTGAAAGAAACGCTTGTCGATGACTTCGATATTGGTGTTGAAGCGCGCCAGCCGCAGGGCGGCGCCGACGCAATAGATGAAGGCGGCGATCCAGCCCCACTTGCCCATGCCCTTCATGGCCCACTCGAACATCACCAGGGCCGGGGCGACGCCGAAGGACACCATGTCCGAGAGGGAATCGTATTCGGCGCCGAAAGCGCTCTGGGTGCGGGTCAGCCGCGCCACGCGCCCGTCCAGCCCGTCGAGGATCATGGCGATGAATATGGCCACCGCCGCATGCTCGAAGCGGTCGGTCATGGCCTGCACGATGGCGTAGAAACCGGCGAAAAGCGCCGCTGTCGTGAACAGGTTGGGCAGAAGGTAGATGCCCCTTCGCCTCAATTCAGGGTTGACCAGCGCCTTGCGGGATCGGAATTCGGGCATGTTCCTATTGTAGCCCCGGGCGATTAAGGCAACTCGGCTAGGATGGTTGCCGAGGCCGAAACCCTGTCGCCAATGGTCACCTTGGCCTGCGACTCGAGTGGCAGATAGACATCAACGCGCGAGCCGAAGCGGATGAATCCGTAGCGCTGGCCGCGGGAAAGCGCATCGCCCTCCTTGGCGTAGCAGAGGATGCGCCGGGCGATCAGCCCGGCCACCTGCACGCTGGTGACATCCTGGCCGTCTGGCGTGCGCAGCCAGATCGCGTTGCGCTCGTTTTCCAGGGAGGCCTTGTCCAGTGCGGCGTTGAGGAAGCTGCCGGCGTGGTACCAGCGGCCCTTCACTTTGCCATCCACCGGGCTGCGGTTGGAATGCACGTTGAAGACGTTCATGAAGACGCTGATCTTCAGCGCCTCGCGATCAACGTAAGGGTCGCGCGTCGTCTGGATGGCGACGATGCGCCCGTCGGCGGGAGAGAGTACATCCTTCGCCGTGCCGGGGATCGGCCGCGCCGGATCGCGGAAGAACTGCAGGACGAAGACGGCCCAGATCCACAGTGGCGCCGACCAGCCCCAGCCGACCAGCCAGCCGACGGCCAGCGCCGCCGCGACGGAAATCGCCAGAAAAGGCCAGCCCTCCCTGGCGATGATCGGATGCGGATAGGAAGACACTAGTTCTTGGTCTGGTCGACCAGCTTGTTCTTCTTGATCCACGGCATCATGTCGCGCAGTTTGGCGCCAACCTGTTCGATCGAGTGCGCCGCCATGTTGCGGCGGGAAGCCAGCAGCGTCGGCGCGCCGGCGCGGTTCTCCAGGATGAATTCCTTGGCGTACTGGCCGGACTGGATCTCCATGAGGATCCGCTTCATCTCGGCCTTGGTCTGCTCCGTGACGATGCGCGGGCCGCGCGTGATGTCGCCGTACTCGGCATTGTTGGAGATGGAGTAGCGCATGTTGGCGATGCCGCCCTCGTAGATCAGGTCGACGATCAGCTTCACCTCGTGCAGGCACTCGAAATAGGCCATCTCGGGTGCGTAGCCGGCCTCGACCAGCGTTTCGTAGCCGTTCTGGATGAGCTGTGTCAGGCCGCCGCAAAGCACCACCTGTTCGCCGAACAGGTCGGTCTCGGTTTCCTCGCGGAAGCTGGTCTCGATGACGCCGCCGCGGGTGCCGCCATTGGCCGCCGCGTAGGACAGGGCGATGTCGCGCGCCTTCTTCGAGACGTTCTGATGCACGGCGATCAGCGAGGGCACGCCGCCACCCTGGACATAGGTCGAGCGCACCAGGTGGCCGGGACCCTTCGGCGCGATCATGATGACGTCGAGGTCGGCGCGCGGCTGCACCTGGCCGTAATGGATGTTGAAGCCATGGGCGAAGGCCAGCGCCGCGCCCTTCTTGATGTTCGGCTCGATGTCCTCCCGATAGACCTGGCCGATGTTCTCGTCCGGCAGCAGGATCATGACGAGGTCGGCGCCCTTCACCGCATCGCCGACCGCCTTGACGGATAGCCCGGCCTTTTTGGCCTTGTCCCAGGAGGCCCCCCCCTTGCGCAGGCCGACGGTGACCTTGACGCCGGAATCGTGCAGGTTGAGGGCGTGGGCGTGGCCTTGCGAGCCGTAGCCGACGATGGTGACTTTCTTGCCCTTGATGAGGGAGAGGTCGGCGTCCTTGTCGTAATAGACTTTCATGTTTCCATCCTTAAAAAAAACGTGAGGGGCGACATGGGCGATCACACCCTGCCACCCTTCACTCATCACTAGACCTTGAGAATTCTGTCGCCGCGGCCGATGCCGCACACGCCGGTACGCACGGTTTCCAGGATCAGCGTGCGGTCGATGGCTTCGATGAAGGAATCGAGTTTCGCCGTGTTGCCCGTCAACTCGATGACGTAGGTCGTCTCGGTGACGTCGATGATGCGGCCACGGAAAATGTCCGACATGCGCTTCATTTCTTCGCGATCCTTGCCGGTGGCGCGCACCTTGACGAGCATCAGCTCGCGTTCGATGTGGGCCGCCTCCGAGATGTCCACCACCTTGATCACCTCGATCAGCTTGTTCAACTGCTTGGTGATCTGCTCGATGATGTCGTCCGAGCCGATGCTGACGATGGTGATGCGCGACATCGAGGGGTCCTCGGTCGGCGCCACGGTCAGGGATTCGATGTTGTAGGCGCGCGCCGAGAACAGCCCGGTCACGCGGGACAGTGCGCCGGCTTCGTTTTCGATGAGTAGCGAGATGACGTGCCGCATCATTTATAGCTCTTCGGAGAGGATCATTTCGGTGAGGCCCTTGCCGCCCTGCACCATCGGGTAGACATTCTCGGTCGGATCGACGGCGAAATCGAGGAAGACCAGATCGTCCTTGCGCTTGAAGGCCTCCTTGAGGGCGCCTTCGACATCGCCCGGCTTCTCGATGCGCATGCCGACATGGCCGTAGGATTCCGCCAATCTCACGAAATCCGGCAGCGCATCGACGTAGGACTCGGCGTAGCGGTTGCCATGGAAGAACTCCTGCCACTGGCGCACCATGCCGAGAAAGCCGTTGTTGAGCAGGACGATCTTGACCGGCAGACGATACTGCTTGCAGGTCGAGAGCTCCTGGATGCACATCTGGATGCTGCCCTCACCGGTGACGCAGGCCACGGGCGAGCCCGGGTGGGCAAGCTGCACGCCCATCGCCGCCGGCAGGCCGAAGCCCATCGTGCCGAGGCCGCCGGAATTCATCCAGCGACGCGGCTTGTCGAACTTGTAGTACTGCGCCGCCCACATCTGGTGCTGGCCGACATCGGAACAGACGAAGGCCTCGCCCTTGGTCACCTCGTAGAGTTTCTCGACGACGAACTGCGGCTTGATGAGCTTGCTCTTGCGGTCGTACTTGAGGCAGTCCTTGCCGCGCCATGCGTCGATCTGCTTCCACCAGGCCTTGACCGCCTTCTCGTCCGGATGATCGCCGCTGGCCGCCAGCAGCCTGGAAATGTCATCGAGCACCTCCGGCAGATCGCCGACGATGGGCACATCCACCTTGACGCGCTTGGAAATCGACGAAGGATCGATGTCGATGTGGATGATCTTGCGGGGTACCTCGGCAAAATGTTCCGGGTTGCCGATGACGCGGTCGTCGAAGCGCGCACCGACGGCCAGCAGCACATCGCAATGCTGCATCGCCATATTGGCTTCGTAGGTGCCGTGCATGCCGAGCATGCCGACGAACTGCTTGTCCGTAGCAGGGTAGCCGCCGAGGCCCATCAGGGTATTGGTGACCGGGAAGCCGAGCTGTCTGACCAGCTTGATGAGCTTGTCAGCGGCATCGGACAAGATCACGCCGCCACCGGTATAGATCATCGGCCGTTTGGCCTCGAGAAGTAGCTGTACCGCCTTCTTGATCTGCCCCTGGTGTCCCTTGATCACCGGATTGTAGGAACGCATGGCAATCGACTTCGGATAGGCATACTCGCACTTCGTCGCCGAGATATCCTTCGGAATATCCACCAGCACCGGACCGGGACGGCCGCTCTTGGCAAGGTAGAAAGCCTTCTTGATGGTCGCGGCGAGATCCCTGACGTCCTTGACGAGGAAATTGTGCTTGACGCAGGGGCGGGTGATGCCGACGGTATCGACCTCCTGAAAGGCGTCCTGGCCAATATAGGCGGTAGGCACCTGGCCCGAAATGATCACCATCGGGATCGAATCCATGTACGCTGTGGCAATGCCGGTAACGGCATTGGTTACGCCCGGGCCGGAAGTCACCAGCGCCACACCCACCTTCTCGGTTGAACGGGCATAGCCGTCGGCGGCATGAACGGCACCCTGCTCATGGCGCACCAGCACATGGCGGACCTTGTCCTGCTTGAACAACTCGTCGTAAATGAAAAGGACCGAACCGCCGGGATAGCCGAAAATATATTCGACCTTTTCTTCCTGCAGGCACCTGATTACAATTTCCGCACCGGTCAAAACCATTATTGCACCCTGAAAGCTTCCATAAACGGCTGAAAAACCTGTGATTTTACTTACCCCCCCATCCTTGGTCAAGGTATTTCGCGAAGGGAAAACCCCTTTGCGACGAGTGGAAAACTGAATCCTGGTTGCAAGAACGGAACTGTCGGATTTTCTCGCCAGCGTAGAGCGGCGCGCCTACAAGCAGGCACTATTCGCAGTGCGCGACGACGAGGCGGCGCTGGACATCGTGCAGGATTCGATGCTCAAGCTGGCGGAAAAGTATGGGGGCAAGCCGGCCGGGGAACTGCCGATGCTGTTCCAGCGCATCCTGCAGAACACCATCCGCGACTATTACCGCCGGCAGAAAGTCCGTTCGCTTTGGACCACCCTGCTCTCGGCGTTTACCCACTCCGACGACGAAGACGCCGACCCCCTTGAAACTTTGGAAGTGGAACAGGGGTCATATTCCCCGACGACTCCGCATGCAAATCTGGAGCAAACGCAACTCCTTGCAATCATTGAAGAAGAAGTAAAGAAACTGCCGCCGCGTCAACGTGAGGCCTTCCTGATGCGTTATTGGGAAGAGATGGATATAGCTGAGACCGCGGCGGCAATGGGATGCTCGGAAGGCAGCGTGAAAACGCATTGCTCCCGGGCGACGCATACATTGGCCGCGTCATTGAAGGCAAAGGGCATCGAGCTATGAAAAATGAACGTGAAATCGCCTACAAGGTCCGCCACTACCTCAATCTGGGTGTGGACGAAATCGACCGCAAAACCGCCGACAGGCTGTTCGAAGTCCGTCAGAATGCACTTGCCCATCAGAAAGTGGCCGGCGCGCAATTGAGCCTGGCCGGAGTGGGGCATGTCGCCGCAGACATGATCTTGCCGCATGCACGCGCCCTGATAGCCATGGTCGGTCTTGCGATCGGGGTCGTCGGGGTTTCCACTTGGAACGATTTCGAGAAGGCGGCCGAGCTTGAGGAAATCGACAGCGCACTGCTCGCTGACGACCTGCCGATCAACGCCTATCTCGACAAGGGCTTTCAGGCATGGCTTTCCGAACACTCGTCGCAGGATTAATACTTTCCCTCTCCCTGTTCTCTCCTTCCCATGCCGTTGTCCCGGAACTGAGGCAGCCGGCATGGGCTGAACTCTCCCAGGAACAGAAGCAGATCCTTGCCCCTCTCTCTCGTGACTGGGACAGGATGGAGGCATTTCGCAAAAAGAAATGGCTGGGCATTGCAAAGCGCTACCCGGAAATGAAACCGGAGGAACAGGCGCGCATCCAGCGGCGCATGCAGGATTGGGCCAGTCTCACACCGGAACAGCGCACCCAGGCTCGCACCCAGTACAAAAACCTGAAAACCGCCCCGTCCGTGCAAAAGCAGGGTATCAAGGAAAAGTGGGAGCAATACAAGGAATTACCGGACGAGGAAAAAAAACGTTTGACAGAAAAAGCCGCCCCCAAGGCGAGTGCCGGCCGGCCGACGCAAAAAAAACCCGTCTCGGGTTTGAGCTACCTGCCCGACGCCGCTGCTCCGGCCAAGGCTGCATCGCTACCGGTTCAACCGGCCAGCGACACTGCCGAGTCCGAGGCCTCCCCCGCTCCGGCTACCGGTTCCGAACCTGAAGCATCAGCCGAAACTGCCCCGGCGGCGTCCGGCCCCGTGCCGGACGCCGCGCAGAAGCAGTAGGATCGGCCTTGGAGGTAATCACAGCCACCTCCGCACCTGCGCCAAGCATCCGCCGGCGACTCGCCAGCATGTTTTACGAGACGTTCCTGCTGATTGGTGTATTGAGCCTTGCTTTCATTCTGCCCCACCTGCTGCTGGGTCTCGTCCTGAAAACCACCGTCCCGGGCATTCTGCTCTGGTCGCACGTTTTTGTTGTCCTGCTTGCGTACTTCGCATGGCTTTGGAAGCGCAACGGGCAAACCCTGGCCATGCAGACGTGGAAAATCAAGCTGGTGGCAGCCGACCGGAAACCTCTGACCAACCGGCAGATACTCCTTCGCTATTTCCTGGCCTGGCCAAGCCTGCTGCTGTGCGGCCTTGGCATCCTATGGGCGCTTGTCGACCGCGACCGGCAATTCCTGCATGACCGGCTGGCCGGTACCCGCCTCATCCGCATTCAATAAGCCTTACCGCCGCTCGACCCACCACAGCATGCCCCCTGCCGCCATCAGGAAAAGCGCGCTCGGCGTGATGGCCGAGAAATAGGGTGGCCAGCTGTTGATGGCGCCGAGATTGGAAAACAAGCCGTTCAACATATGGAAGGTGATGCCGAGCATGATGCCGGCGAAAACCTTGACGCTGACTGCCCCCATGCGGTCCTGCAGATAGGCAAACGGCAGGGCCAGCACCATCATGACCAGCGCCGCCAGCGGATAGATCAGCTTCTTCCACATGGCGATCTCGTAGCGCTGGGTATTGACCTGATTATCCTTGAGGTGGCGGATATAGCGATACAGGCTGGCCACAGACATCCGTTCGGGCAGGACCAACAGCACGCTGAGTATTTCCGGATTGATTGCAGACTGCCAGACGGCTTCCGGCAGGCGATTGACCCTCGCCCGGTCCTTCTCGAAAACCGTCTGCGCAACTTCCTTCAGGCGCCACTTGCCGGGCGGCAGGTATTCGCCTTCCTTGGCTTCCGATATCGAGCGCAGGACCTGGTCCTTGTCGAACTCGTAGATGCGCACGCCTTCCAGCCTGGAATCGGGCAGCACCGTGCGGACATTGATGAAGCTCAGGTCGTCCTTGACCCACAGGCCGGAGCGGAACTCCTGCCCCACCACCCGCGACATCGCCTCCAGCCGCAATTGCTTGGCGGCACGCTCCGCCGGCGGCGCGA
>JAEHDO010000417.1 GCA_016880375.1 Betaproteobacteria bacterium
CGCGGATCCAGCCCTCGACCAGGCGGCGCACGGAAACCGGCCGGCCGGAGCAGACATTCACCGGCCCCGCGTCGCGGCGTGCGAGGGCCAGTGCGACGAGCAGGTCGGCGGCCTCGTCGACGGCCAGATAGTCGCGCAGCTGCTCGCCGCCGGACATGTTGAATACCCTTTCGCCGGCCGCCACCGCCTTGCGCAGCTGCGGCAGGAGCGAGGTCTCCGCCTGCCCTTCCCCGTGGAGATAGAAGAGGCGCGCCCAGGTCAGTGCAAAGGGCTGCGCGGCCTTGAGGAATTCAAGCTCGCGGCGCAGTGCGTCCTTGGCAAAGCCGTAGGGATTCTCCGGCCGCGCCGGCAGGCCCTCCCCCAGCGGCCCGGACTGCATGCCGTACTCGAAGCAGGTGCCGGCGACAACCAGCGAAGGCAGCCCCGCCTCGACGAGGCTTCTGAGGAAGCGGTACTGGGCCGGCAGCTCCGACTCGACGTGGTGGAGCGACCGGTAGTTGGGCAGGCCGCCCCAGGCGAGGTGGATGAGCACGTCCGGCCGGCCCAGCCGCTCGAAGGCATCGGCCGGCGCATCATGCAGGTCCAGCGCGACGGCCTGGTGCCCGGACGCGGAGAGCGCATCGAGGTTCGCGCGCGCGCATGCCGCCGCCCCGATGCCGCGCCGCGACAGCGCACCGAGGACGGCGCGGCCGATGAATCCCGAGGCCCCGGTGACGGCGAACCTCACGGCGTCACCTCCAGCGCCGGCACCGCGGTGATGAAGCGCGCGCCCCATGCGCGGGCATAGGCCAGTTGCGCCATCACCTCCTCGCACAAATTCCACGGCAGGATGACGATGCCGTCCGGCTTGGCCTCCTTCAGGCGTTCCTCGCCGACGATGGGTATGCGGCTGCCCGGCAGGAACTTCCCCTGCTTGGCCGGGTTGCGGTCGACGACGAAGGGAATCAGGTCGGGGCGCACGCCGGCGTAGTTGAGCAGGGTGTTGCCTTTCGCCGCCGCACCGTAGGCGGCAACGCGCTTGCCCTCCCGCTTCATCTGCAGCAGGAAGGCGAGGAAATCGTTCTTCACCTTGTCCGCCCGCGCCTGGAAGCCGGCGTACCAGGCGGCGCCGAGCATGCCGGCATCGGCTTCGCGCCGCAGGAGCGCGTCGACGCGCCCGCTGCGCGGCTGCTGGCCGGTATCGGCGCGCTGCGAGTACACGCGCAGGCTGCCGCCGTGGGTCGGCAGCTCCTCGACATCGAAGATGGCAAGGCCGGCGGCGGCGAAGATGCGGCTGGCGGTGCCGAGCGAAAGATACGAGAAGTGCTCGTGGTAGATGGTGTCGAACTGGTTTTCCGCAACGAGCCGCATCAGGTGCGGAAACTCGAAGGTCGCCACGCCCTGCGGCTTGAGCAGGTGCGCGAAGCCGGCGGCGAAGTCGTTGATGTCCGGCACGTGGGCGAGCACGTTGTTGGCGACCATCAGGTCGGACTGCCTGCCCTGCGCGGCCAGCGCCTGCGCCAGGCGCGTGCCGAAGAAATCCTCGACGACCGGAACACCCTTGGCGCGCGCCGCGGCGGCGGTGCTGGCGGTGGGTTCGATGCCGGTGCACGGAATGCCGCGCGCCTTGACGTACTGCAGCAGGTAGCCGTCGTTGGCGGCGACCTCGACGACGTGGCAGCCGGCATCGAGCGCGAAGCGCTCGGCCATGTCGCCGACGTAGCGCTCGCAATGCGCCAGCCAGGAGGTGGAGAAGCCGCTGAAGTAGGCGTACTCGGCGTCGAACAGTTCGTTCGCCCGGGCGAAATCCTCGGTCTGTGCCAGCCAGCACCGCTCGCACACCAGCACGCGCAGGGGGAACCATTTCTCCGGCGCGTGCAGGGTCTGCGCGGTGAGGTAGGCGTTGGACGGCGGCGCGCTGCCGAGGTCCAGCAAAGTCAGTCCCAGCGGAGCGGCGCAATGGCGGCACTTCATGGCGTCACCCCGGCGAAAGCCGCGTCAAGCTGCGGATGCGCCGCATCGCGCGGGGAGAGTCCGGCGACGGGCAGGGGCCAGCGGATGGCGAGTCGCGGATCCTGCGCGTTGAGCCCGCCCTCGGCCTCCTGCCGCCAGGCGGCGGTGTGGAAGTAAAGCATTTCGCAGTCGTCGCTCAGCGTCTGGAAGCCATGGGCGAAGCCCTCCGGAATGACGAAAGTTTTATGGTTGTCCGCGCTCAGCACCTCGGCATGCCAGTGGAGAAAGGTGGGCGAGTTGCGGCGCAGGTCGACGGCGACATCGAACACCTCGCCGCGCAGGCAGTGCACGAACTTCGTCTCGGCATGGGGCGGATGCTGGAAGTGCAGGCCGCGCACCGTGCCGCGGCTGGCCGTGAGGGTGTGGTTGATCTGGACGATATGCCTGCCAGGAACGAGCGCATGCAATTCGTCGATGCAGAACAGGCGCTCCAGATAGCCCCGGCTGTCGCCGATGAGCTTGCGCTGCAGGATATGCAGGCCGGCGATCGACGTGGCGAGGATGTCGAAACGGGCGTTCATGCGGCGTATTCGCGGATCTGTGTCAGGCTGAATGCCGCCATGTCTGCACCCGCTTTCCATGCCTGGTGCCACTCGATCGTCGCTTCCAGCGCGCGCTGCAGGCTCCAGCGCGGACGCCAGTCGAGTCGGGTGCGCGCCTTGGCGCTGTCCAGCCGCAGGGTGTGGGCCTCGTGCGGCTGCGGCGCGGCGTCGCGCTGCCAGGCGGCGCCGGGCACGCGGGCGCAGAGCGTCTCGACGATCCATTGCACCGGGCGGGCATCGGC
>JAEHDO010000418.1 GCA_016880375.1 Betaproteobacteria bacterium
AGTTCGCGGATCGCCCCGAGCAGGCCGATGACCCAGACGAAGCCGATGCCCATCATCACGCCGTCGAAGGCCGACAAGCCGGCCGGGTTCTTGGCGGCAAAGGCCTCCACGCGCGCCAGCACGATGCAGTTCACCACGATCAGCGGGATGAAAATGCCGAGCACCAGGTAGAGTTCGTGCAGCCAGGCGCTCATGGAGAGGTCGACCATCGTCACCAGGGCGGCGATGATGAGGATGAACACCGGGATGCGGATCTCGCGCGGGATGAAGCTGCGCACGCTGGCCACCACGCCGCTGGCCAGGGCCATGACGAAGATGGTGGCGATGGCGAGGCTGACGCCGTTGACGAAGGTGGTGCTGACGGCGAGCAGCGGGCAGAGGCCGAGCAGCTGCACCAGGCTGGTGTTCTGCTTCCAGACGCCGTTGTGGGCGATTTCCCGAAAAGCCGGTGCGCTCATGTTTTTTCTCCTTCGTCGACCAGGGTCGATTGTGCCGGAAGCGCGAAGAGTTTGTCGCGGTGGTCGACGGCGAACTGCAGGGCGCGGCGTACGGCGTTGGTGACGGCGCGGGCGCTGATGGTGGCGCCGGCGCGGGCGTCGAAGCGGCCGCCGTCCTTCTTCACCTTCCAGTCGGCTGCGGTCACCCGGTCGAAGCCGGTCGCATCGAACTGGCGGATCCAGGGCGCCGCCTTGTTGCGGTCCTTCTTCGGATCGATGTAGTCGCCCAGGCCGGGCGTCTCCTTGTGGCTGACCACGCGCACGCCGATCAGGCGGTTGTCCGCGCCGACGGCAAGTATCAGGCGGATGCGGCCGCCGTAACCGTCCGGTGCCACGGTTTCGAACACCAGGGCCGCCGGTGCACCGGCCAGACGGGCACGGAACAGGCGCACCGGGTCGTCCTGTGCGGCGAGGCCGAGCTCGGCCCGCGGCGAGATGTCGGCATAATCCGCCAGCAACGCATTATCGTAGAGGGTGGCGGGCAGGACCTCGCCCACCAGCTTCATCTTTTCCGCCTCGGCGCTGGCGTCGATGGCCGGCTTGGTGGCCTGGTAGGTCGCCGCCATGAGCGCGGTGAACACCATGGTGAACAGCGTCAGGATGGCGGCGGTGCGCAGGGAGGCGCGGGCGGCGGTCGGTTCATTCACGGCGCCTTCTCCTGCTTCTTGTGCTTGTGCCCGAACACCGGCGGCTGGGTGCCCATGTCGATCAGCGGCACGCAGAGGTTCATCAGCAGCACGCCGAAGGCCATGCCGTCCGGGTAGGCGCCGAAGCTGCGGATGATCCACGTCAGCAGGGCGACGCCGGCAGCGAAGATCAGCTTGCCGCGCGGCGTGGTGGCGCCGGAGACCGGGTCGGTGAGGATGAAGAAGGCGCCCAGCATGGCCCCGCCGGTGATGACATGGAATATCGGGCCGGCGTAGCGGTCCGGGTTGGCCAGGCTGAAGCCGCCGGCGATCAGCGCCAGGGTGGCGAGGAAGGCGAGCGGCACATGCCAGGTGATGATGCGCTGCTGCAGCAGCCAGAGACCGCCAACGAGATAGGCCAGCGCGATCCATTCCCACCCCTTGCCGCCGATGTTGCCGAAGGTGGCGTGCGAGCCGAGCACGCCGGCCACCGTGGCGCGCGCCTCCGGCGTGTGCAGCGAGGTGCGCAGGGCGTCGAGGGGCGTCGCCATGGTGACGGCGTCCTGCGCAGACTGACTTTGGAAGACGACGGCCATCTGGGCGGCGAAATCGGTGAAGCCGACAGCCGGCCACTGCGACATCAGGGCCGGAAAGGCGAGGATGGAGATGCAGAAGGCGACCATCGCCGGATTGAAGGGATTCTGGCCGAGTCCGCCGTAGAGATGTTTCGCCACGACGATGGCGAACAGGGTCGCCGACACGATGAGCCACCAGGGCGCGATGGGGGGGAAGGTCAGCGCGATCAGCCAGGCCGTCACCAGCGCGCTGCCGTCGGAAAGGAACAATCCCAGCGGCTTGCCGCGCAGGCGCAGCATGGCCGCTTCGCCGGCCAGCGCCGCGGCGGAGGCCAGGGCGATCTGCACCAGGATCGCTGCGCCGAAGAACCAGACGTAGACCGCGATGCCCGGCAGCAGTGCGGCCAGCACCTTGAGCATGACGAGGCGGACGCTGATGGGCTGGTGGAGGTGGGGTGAGCCGTTCATTTTTATACCGGTTCCTGCGGCGGCGTCTTGGCGATCTCGCGCACCTGGGCGCGGCGCGCCTCGATCTCGCGGATTTCGGCCTGCTTCTCCGGCGTCAGGTTGTCGATGTTCTTCGGCTGCACGCCTTCCTTCTGCGCGCGGGCGCGCTCGATGGCGGCGGCGATCAATGACCTCTTGGCTTCATCCAGCTGCAGCAGCGCCGCTGCGGGTTCCGCCGTGGCCCGTGCCGCCGCCGCGGCTGCCGGCTTGTCACCGGCGATGGCCTGCCTGGCGGCGGCGGTCTTGGCGGCGAGGCGTTCGGCTTTCTCCTTCTGCTCGCGTTCGGTGCGGAGGTTGCGGAACTCGAAGCGCTGGCGCGCGGCATCGGCGGCGGCCTTGTCGCGCTCCAGGGCGCGCATCGAGGTCTTGGCGAAGCGGTAGTAGTCCACCAGGCGGATGTCCGAGGGGCAGACGTAGGCGCAGCAGCCGCACTCGATGCAGTCGAAGATGCCGTACTCCTGCGCCTTGCCGAAGTTCTTCGCGCGCGAGAACCAGTACAGTTCGTGCGGCTGCAGCTCGGCGGGACAGGCGCGGGTGCAGGCGCCGCAGCGGATGCAGGGCATTTCCGGGCCCTGCGGCGGAAACAGCGCCGGGCTGGCGGCGAGGATGCAGTTGGCCGCCTTGGTCACCGGCAGATCGGTGCGCGGCAGCGTGAAGCCCATCATCGGGCCGCCCATGATGGTGCGGTCGGTGTCGGCCCTCGGGGCGACCAGCGCGAGCAGTTCGTCGATCGGCGTGCCGATCAGCACCTCGTAATTGCCCGGCCGCTCGACGTTGCCGGTGAGCGTGACGATGCGCGAGATCAGCGGTTCGCCCAGGTCGATGGCGCGATGCACGCTCCAGGCGGTGCCGACGTTGAAGCACTGCACGCCGAATTCGGGGCCGATGCGGCCGTAGGGAATCTCGATGCCGGTGAGGACGCGGATCAGCTGCTTCTCGCCGCCGGCCGGGTAGCGCGTCGGCACCGGCACGATCTCGACGCCGGACGTTTGCGCGGTTGCGCCGCGCATGGCGGCGATGGCCTGCGGCTTGTTGTCCTCGATGCCGATCAGCACGCGCTCCGCCGAGGCGATGTGGCGCAGGATGGCGATGCCTCGAGCGATCTCGTTGGCCCGTTCCCGCATCAGCAGGTCGTCGCAGGTGATCCACGGCTCGCATTCGGCGCCGTTGACGATCAGCGTGCCGATGCGGCCGGAGGCGCCCGGCTTCAGCTTGAGGTGGCTGGGGAAGGTGGCGCCGCCGAGGCCGACGATGCCCGAGTCGCGCAGCAGGTCGCGCAGGGCCTCGGGCGTCTCCGTCGCGTAGTCGACCGGCACGCGCTCGATCCAGCGCTCCTCGCCGTCCGGTTCGATCACCACGCAGGGCGCCGAGAGGCCGGAGGGGTGCGGCAGCATGCGGTGTTCGATCGCCAGGACGGTTCCCGAGGTCGGGGCGTGGATGGCGGCGGAGAAGCTGCCCTCGGGGGCGCCGACGCGCTCGCCCTTGAGCACTTTCTGTCCGGCGCTCACCAGCGGCTGCGGCGTGCCGCCCGCGCTCTGGCGCAGCGGTACGACCAGCAGCGAGGGCAGCGGTGCGCGGGCGATCGGCGCCTGCGTCGATTCGTCCTTGTGCGAGGCCGGCTTGACGCCGCCCCTGAACTTGAAGAGGGTGGCGATCACCGGGCCATCCCCCCGCCC
>JAEHDO010000419.1 GCA_016880375.1 Betaproteobacteria bacterium
ACCTCGGCGCCGAAGCCCTGGGCGCGGCTCTTGCAGTACATGTCGGCGAGGTCGCCGTACTGCGGCGCGCGCCAGCCGTAGCGCACGCCGTCGAAGCGCGACAGGTTGCTGGAGGCCTCGGCCGGCGCGATGACGTAGTAGGCCGGCACCGACAGCTTCATGTTGGGCAGCGAGACGTCGACGGTGACGGCGCCGAGCTTGCGGTATTCGGCGATGGCCGCCTCGACCGCCTGCGCCACGTCGGCCGACAGGCCCTCGGCGAAGAATTCCTTGGGCAGGCCGATCTTCAGGCCGGCGAGCGGTTTGTCCAGGTCGCGTGTGTAGTCCTCGGCCGGTCGCTCCAGGCTGGTGGAATCGCGCGCGTCGAAGCCGGCCATGGCGTTGAGCAGGAGGGCGCAGTCCTCGGCGCACTTCGCCATCGGTCCGGCCTGGTCGAGCGAGGAGGCGAAGGCGATCATGCCGTAGCGCGACACCGTGCCGTAGGTCGGCTTCAGTCCGGTCAGGCCGCAGAGGGCCGCCGGCTGGCGGATCGAGCCGCCGGTGTCGGTGCCGGTGGCGGCGGAAGTCAGCCTGGCGGAAACGGCGGCGGCCGAGCCGCCCGAAGAGCCGCCGGGCACGGCGGCCAGGTCCCAGGGGTTCTTCACCGGGCCGTAGAAGGAGGTTTCGTTGGACGAGCCCATGGCGAACTCGTCCATGTTGGTCTTGCCCAGGGTGACCGTGCCGGCGGCCTTGAAGCGCTCGATCACCGTGGCGTCGTAGGGGCTGACGAAATTCGACAGCATCTTCGAGCCGCAGGTGGTGAGCCAGCCCTCGGCGCAGAAAATGTCCTTGTGCGCCAGCGGGATGCCTGTCAGCGGGCCGGCGCTGTTACCCCCATTCGCAGCGGCGAGGCGGGCGTCGGCGGCGCGCGCCATGGCCAGGCTTTTGTCGCGGTCGACCGTGATGAAGGCGTTGAGCTTCGGGTTGAGCGCCTCGATGCGGTCGAGGAACAGCGTGGCCAGCTCGACGCTGGAGATTTTCTTCCCCGCCAGGGCGGCGGAAAGCTCTTTCAGGCTGGCGTTGATCATTGGGGAAGGCGGCCTACTCGATGACTTTCGGCACCAGATACAGGCCGGCCTCGACTTCCGGGGCGATTTTCTGGAAATCCGCGTGACGGTCGCCTTCGGCGACGCGATCCTCGCGCAGGCGCTGGGCGACGTCCTGGGCATGGGCCATCGGCTCGACGCCGGCGGTGTTCGCCGCCTGCATTTCCTCGATCAGCGTGAAGATGCCGTTGAGCTGGCCGCGCGTCCGTTCGGCCTCGCCGGGGGCGAGCTCGATGCGGGCGAGTTCGGCGATGCGCTGCACCTGGTCGAGGCTGAGGGACATGTCGCAGGGGACTAAAAATGCGAAGCGCAATAGAGTATCATAGGCAATTGATTTTCCGCACTCCGCAGGGACTTTGCAATGTTCGGTTTTCTCCGCTCCTATTTTTCCAATGACCTGGCGATCGACCTCGGCACCGCCAACACCCTGATCTACGTCCGCGACAAGGGCATCGTGCTGAACGAGCCGTCGGTGGTGGCGATCCGCACCGAAGGCGGCCCCAACGCCAAGAAGACGATCATGGCGGTCGGCCATTCGGCCAAGCAGATGCTCGGCAAGACGCCCGGCAGCATCACCGCCATCCGCCCCATGAAGGACGGCGTCATCGCCGACTTCACCGTCACCGAGCAGATGCTCAAGCAGTTCATCAAGAAGGTGCACGACTCGCGCCTGTTCTCGCCCAGCCCGCGCATCATCATCTGCGTGCCCTGTGGCTCGACCCAGGTCGAGCGGCGCGCCATCCGCGAGGCCGCGCTCGGCGCCGGCGCCAGCCAGGTTTACCTGATCGAGGAGCCGATGGCGGCCGCCATCGGCGCCGGCATGCCGGTCTCCGACGCCACCGGCTCGATGGTGGTGGACATCGGCGGCGGCACCACCGAGGTCGGCGTGATTTCGCTCGGCGGCATGGTGTATGCCGGCTCGGTGCGCGTCGGCGGCGACAAGTTCGACGAGGCCATCATCAACTACATCCGCCGCAACTACGGCATGCTCATCGGCGAGACCACCGCCGAGGCCATCAAGAAGGAAATCGGCTCCGCCTTCCCCGGCTCGGAAGTCAAGGAGATGGAAGTCAAGGGGCGCAACCTGGCCGAGGGCATCCCGCGCAGCTTCACCATTTCCAGCAACGAGATCCTCGAAGCCCTCACCGAGCCGCTCAACGCCATCGTCGGCGCCGTCAAGCAGGCGCTCGAACAGACGCCGCCGGAACTCGGCGCCGACATCGCCGACAAGGGCATGGTCATCACCGGCGGCGGCGCCTTGCTGCGGGACCTCGACCGCCTGCTCATGGAAGAGACCGGCCTGCCGGTCTTCGTGGCGGACGATCCGCTGACCTGCGTGGTGCGCGGTTCCGGCATCGCGCTGGAGAAGGTGGATACGCTCGGGAGCATTTTCGCGAATGAGTAAGGGCGTGCAGCACGGCTCCCTCAGCCGGCTGCCGCATTTGCCTTCGTAACAGCCGATGTCGGTCGTCGGTCACCAGCCGCCCCCCTTCTTCAAGCGAGGTCCCGCGCCGCTGGCGCGGCTCGCCTTCTTCGTCGTCCTTGCGCTGGCGCTGCTGGTGCTCGACCTCAAGTATCGCTACCTGGAGCAGATCCGCCATGGCGTGGCGATCGTGCTCTTCCCCCTGCAGCGCGCCGCCTACACGCCGGTCGACCTCTACGAACAGCTCGGCGGCTATTTTTCCAGCCTCACCGGCCTGCAGCAGGAGAACGTTCAGCTCAAGCGCAAGGAGCTGGAGTCGGCCAACTGGCTGCTGCGCCAGCAGCACCTGGAACTGGAGAACCAGCGCCTGCGCGCGCTGCTCGACATGAAGGCCAGGCAGCCGGTGTCCGGCACCATCGCCGAAATCCTCTACAAGGCGCGCGATCCCTTCTCCCGCCGCGTCGTCGTCGACAAGGGCAGCCAGCACGACGTCGCCCCCGGCCAGGCGGTGGTGGACGAAGCCGGCGTCCTCGGCCAGGTGACGCGCGTCTACCCCCTGCAGAGCGAGGTCACCCTGGTCACCGACAAGAACCAGGCGGTGCCCGTGAAGATCATCCGCAACGGGCTGCGCGCCGTCCTCTTCGGCGCCGGCGCCGGCCAGCTCGAGCTGCGCTTCCTCGCCGCCAATGCCGACGTGCAGGCCGGCGATCGGCTCGTCACTTCCGGGCTCGACGGCGTCTATCTGCCCGGCCTGCCGGTGGCGAAGGTGCTGCGGGTCGATCGCGACACCGCCTATTCCTTCGCCCACATCGTCTGCGAGCCGGCCGCCGGCGTGGAGAAGCACGGACAGGTGCTGATCCTCGGCTCGCGCGAGGCGCTGCCGCCGCAAGTCGAGGAAGTCGAGGCGCGCGACAAGCCCGCCAGGAGCCGCAAGGCGAGGAGGAAGGAATAATGGCCATCCAGCCGACGCACAACTCGCGCCGCATCCTGCTGCCGGTGCGGCAGTGGTTCATCCTGTTTTCCCTGGCGGCCGCGTTCTTCCTCAACCTCGTTCCGCTCGGCAACCTCGTCGGCGTCCCCGATTGGGTGGCGCTGGCGCTGGCCTTCTGGAGCGTGCGCGAGCCGCTGCGGGTCGGCATGGGCACGGCCTTCGTCGCCGGCCTGCTGATGGATGTCGCTTCCGGCAGCGTCATCGGCCAGCATCCCCTGGCCTACCTGCTGCTGGCATTCGCCGCCGGCGGCCTGTCGCGGCGCATACTCTGGTTCCCGCTCGGCCAGCAGGCGCTGCACATCCTGCCGCTGCTGCTGGCGACCCAGGTCGTGATGGTCGTCGCGCGGCTGGTCGGCGGGGCGGAATTTCCCGGCTGGGGCTACTTCCTCGGCAGCTTCACCGGCGCCCTGCTCTGGTTCCCGCTCACCTTCGTCCTGCTGCTGCCGCAGTACCAGCCGGTCGAGAAGGACGAGAACCGGCCGATCTAGCCAAGTCGATGCATCCGGCCGAATTCAAGAACCCCGAACAGGAACTGGTGCGCTTCCAGCGACGCCTGGCGGTGGCGGGCGGCTTCGTCCTGTTCGCCTTTTTCCTGCTGTTCGCGCGCTTTTTCTGGCTGCAGGTCGTCCAGTACCAGCATTTCCAGACGCGGGCCGAGGACAACCGCATCTCGCTGGTGCCCGTCGTGCCCAACCGCGGCCTCATCCTCGACCGCAACGGCACCCTGCTGGCGCGCAACTACTCCGCCTATACGCTGGAAATCACGCCAGGCAAGGTGGCCGACCTGGAAGCCGTCATCAACGAACTGGCCGGCATCGTCGACATCCAGCCGAAGGACCGCAAGCGCTTTCGCAAGCTGCTCGAGGAAAGCAAGAACTTCGAGTCGCTGCCGATCCGCACCCGGCTGACCGACGAGGAAGTGGCGCGCTTCATCGCCCGCCGCTTCCGCTTTCCCGGCGTGGAGATCAAGGCGCGGCTGTTCCGCCAGTACCCGCAGGGGGAGCTCGCTTCGCACGCGCTCGGCTACATCGGCCGGGTGAACGACCGCGACCTCGGCACCATCGAGCGCAACTCGGCCGAGGACAACTACCGCGGCACCGAGCATTTCGGCAAGACCGGCCTGGAGCAGAAGTACGAATTCGAGCTGCACGGCCAGACCGGCTTCGAGCAGGTCGAAGTCGATGCCGGCGGCCGCGCCGTGCGCGTGCTGGAACGCACGCCGCCGCTGCCGGGCAACAACCTGGTGCTGACCCTTGACGCCAGGCTGCAGCAGGTGGTGGAAAAGGCCTACGGCAAGCGCCGCGGCGCGCTGGTGGCCATCGAGCCGTCGACCGGCGGCATCCTCGCCCTGGTGTCGATGCCGGGCTACGACCCCAACCTGTTCGTCGACGGCATCAGCCCGCAGGACTGGGAGATGCTCAACACCTCGGAGGACAAGCCGATGGTGAACCGCGCGCTGAACGGCGCCTATCCGCCCGGCTCGACCTTCAAGCCCTTCATGGCGCTGGCCGCGCTGGAAGTCGGCAAGCGCACGCCGCAGCAGACGATCTCCGATCCCGGCTTCTTCAACTTCGGCGGCCACACTTTCCGCGACGACAAGAAGGGCGGCCACGGCATCGTGGACATGTACAAGTCGATCGTGCATTCCTGCGACACCTACTACTACGTGCTGGCCAACGACATGGGCATCGACGCCATCTCGAACTTCATGCGCCAGCTCGGCTTCGGCCAGCGCACCGGCATCGACA
>JAEHDO010000420.1 GCA_016880375.1 Betaproteobacteria bacterium
GCTGCTGATCGTCGGCGGCCGCCTCGGCATAAACAGCGCGCTGCTGATCAATCGCACCCTTGGCTTGCGCAACATCGAGCAGATGGAGCCGCGCGCGGCAGAGGCCGATGCGCGGCCTTGGGTGGGCGAGCAGTATGCCGACCCGCAGGGCAATGTTTGGAAACGTCTGAATTTGAAAAATCTGCTTGGACAGCCGGATTTTCTGGAAATCGGGCTGCAGTGACCAGGAAGTTACCGGTTAAAACTAGACGCTGAACATCGGAGACATCGGCATGGCATTCAAATTCAAGCTTCCCTCCTTACTGACACTGCCGGAAGGCACGGCGGCCGGCGAGGACACCTCGCAGAGCACGATCATGGACAACCTGCAGCAGGCGGCGGTGCGCGGCGCCCGCTTCAAGCTGCCCGGGCTCGGCGACAAGCCGATCGGCATCCAGCTGCAGACGCTGGGCGGCCTGTTCGTGTTCTTCCTGTTCGTCGTGGCCGTGGCAGCCTGGATCGACAACCGCACGGCCACCTACGGCACAGCCTACACTTCCGCCGCGGGGCAGATGCGCATGCTCTCGCAGGCGATCGCCAAATCCGCCCAGCTGGCCCTGCAGGGCAATGCCGCGGCATTTGCGGAACTGAAGGATGGCCGCAGCAACTTCGCCATCCTCCTGGAGCGGGTCACGCAAGGCGGCGTCATCGACGAGATCAATGTGCCGCCGAGCCCGGACAGCACCCAGCCGGCCTTGCAGGCCCTGGCGCTGGAGTGGGAGAAAACCGAAAAGAACACCGCGACGGTGCTGGAGCAGGAGAAGAACCTGCAGCAGCTCGGCGGTTCGGTGGCGGCCATCAACAGCAAGAACCCGCAACTGCTGGAACTGGCCGAGCAGGTGGCTGCCCTCAAGCTGCAGACCAGCGCGTCGGCGCGGGAAATCGCCGCCGCCAACCAGCTGGTGATGCTGACCCAGCGCCTGGCGAAGAATGCCAACGCCCTGCTGGTGGCTGCCGCCATCGACCCGGAGGTGGCCTTCCTGCTGGGCAAGGACACCAATACCTTCCGCGACATGCTGAGGGCCCTGGGCAAGGGTTCCGAAGCGATGCGCATCAACGCCGCCGGCGATGCCGAAACCAGGGAGAAACTGGGCGAACTGGAGGTTGCCTTCAAGGACTACCAGGACGCCGTGGCCGGCATTCTCGGCAACATGCAGCGCCTGGTGCTGGCGAAGCAGGCCGGCAGCCGCATCTTCAGCGACAGCGGTCCCCTGCTCAAGGCGACGACCGACCTGTCCAACGCCTACGCCGCGGAAATCGCCGGCCGGGCCACCAATACCTGGGTCATCTCGATCTTCGCCTTGCTGGCGTTCGTCACCCTGGCCCTCATGGCCAAGGTCTTCAACGACGACTCCGCCTTGCGCCGGGAACAGGCCGAGCGCCAGCGCCTCGAGGCCGAGACGTCCAAGAACGCCAGCCAGGAAGCCATTCTGCGGCTGATGAACGAGATGGGCGACCTGGCCGACGGCGACCTGACGGTGCGCGCCACGGTGAGCGAGGACATCACCGGTGCCATTGCCGACTCGGTGAATTACACGATTGAGGAACTCGGCGTGCTGGTGCGGCGAATCAACGACGCTGCCGGCCGCGTGGCCGCCGCCTCCGAGGCCGCCCAGAAGACCTCCAACGAACTGCTGGTCGCCACCGAGCGCCAGTCGCGCGAGATCAAACAGGCCGGCGACAACGTCCTCGACATGGCGAAATCGATGAACCAGGTGTCGAGCGAGGCCATGGAATCCGCCCAGGTGGCGCGCCATTCGCTGGATGCCGCACAAAAAGGCGCCTCGGCGGTGGAAAACTCCATCAAGGGCATGAACGAAATTCGCGAGCAGATCCAGGAAACCTCGAAGCGGATCAAACGTCTCGGCGAATCCTCCCAGGAGATCGGCGAAATCGTGGAACTGATCTCGGACATTACCGAACAGACGAACGTGCTGGCGCTGAACGCCGCCATCCAGGCGGCATCCGCCGGCGAAGCGGGCCGCGGCTTCACGGTGGTTGCCGAGGAGGTGCAGCGGCTGGCCGAACGCTCGGGCGAGGCGACGAAGCAGATAGCGGCGATCGTGAAGACGATTCAGACGGATACGCAGGATGCCGTGTCTGCCATGGAGAACTCGACTCGGGACGTGGTGGAGGGCGCCAAGCTGTCCGACGCCGCCGGCCAGGCACTGCAGGAAATCTCCTCGGTGTCGACCAACCTCGCCTCGCTGATCGAATCGATCTCCTCCGCCACGCAGCAGCAAGCCGAGAACGCCACGCGCGTGGCGCAGAACATGCAAGGCATCCTGCGCGTGACCGAGCAGACAACCGTCGGCACCAAGCAGACCGCAGTTTCGATCGGCCAGCTTGCCGAGCTGGCCGTCGAACTGAAGGGCTCGGTGTCGGGCTTCAAGGTCTAAGGCGAACAAAGCGCGGAAGACACGATGGCTGCCACCACCGATCTGGATCTCGGTCCGCTGTCCTGGGTCAAGGGCGAGATCGATCTCGCCCTTGGGCGCGCCCATGAAGCGCTCGGCAAGTTTGCCGGGAATCCGGCCGATTCCGCGCAGCTCAAGTTTGCCCGTACCCATCTTCACCAGGCGCATGGCGCGCTCTCGATCGTCGGCCTCGACGGCGTGACCCAGGTATCGGAGGCCATCGAACTGCTGCTGGCCGGCGTCGAGGGCGGCCAGGTCGCCGCCACGCCGGCGGTCGGCGAACTGGCGCAAAGGGCCATCACGGCGATTCGCCACTATCTCGACGAAGTGGCGAGCGGCGTGCCGAACCAGCCGCTAAAATTCCTGGAGGTGTACCGCGACCTGCAGACGGCACGTGGCACCGAGCGCGTGGCATCGAGCGACTTGTTCTTCCCCGATCTTTCCCTGCGACCGCCCAGACGCACGGAGGAAACCTCGCCGTTGTCCGCAGCCGAGGCAGCCAGGCGCCTGAAGGCGGAACGCGCCCGCTTCGAGCGCGGCTTCCTGCGCTGGCTGCGCAATGCCGACGACATCGCGGGAATCGCCGAGATGCGTGAGGCGGTGGCGGCCATCGAGGCGACCCAGGCACTGCCCGCGGCGCGCGCCTTCTGGTGGATCACCGTGGCGCTGCTCGATGCCCTGGCGGCACGGGAGGTGCCGGTCGATTTCCACGTCAAGAAGCTCTGCGCCCGCATCGACCTACAGATGCGCCGGCTGCTGGAGGGATCGAAGACCGTGGCCGAACGCCTGGTGCGCGACGCCCTGTATTTCGTCGCCGTCGCCAAGGGGGGCGGGGCGCAGGTCGAGCAGGTCAAGGGAACTTACCAGCTTGACGCGCTGGTGCCGACCCGAACGGCGGACATCGAGCCCCTCAAGCCGGTGCTGCGGGCCATGCGCGATTCCCTGGGGGCGGCCAAGGAAGCATGGAACAAGTTCTGCGCCGGCGCGGCCGTGGCGCTGCCGCAATTCCACGACCATGCCGTCACCCTGGCCAGCAAGGGCGGCGGACTCGTCAACAATTATCTGGCGCGCCTGGTGGCCGGCATTGCCGAAACCGCCCAGTGGCTGCGCAAGGATCCGCTCAAGCAGAACGATACGGCCGCGATGGAAATCGCCACCGCCCTGCTGCTGGCCGAAAATGCCCTGGAGAATTACGAACAGCTCGGGCCTGACTTTTCGCAGCAGGTCGAAATCGTCATCGAAAGGCTGGGCGCCCTGATGCGCGGCGAGTCGCTTGCGGACTTCTCGGCACCGCTCCTCGATGACATGTCAAGGCGCGCCCAGGAACGCCTGATGATGAGCCAGGTGGCGCGAGAGATTCTCACCAACCTGGCCCAGATCGAGCAGGCCCTCGATGCCTTCTTCCGCGACACGAGCCGTCGCGAGGAATTGTCGGCGCTGGCCGGCCCGCTCAAACAGATCGAGGGCGCGCTGGTCATTCTGGGGCAGGACAAGGCGGTCGCCCTCCTGCGTGACTGCGAATCCCGCATCAAGGCCTTCACCAACCCCGAGACGCTGCCGTCGCAACAGGAATTCGAGGCGGTGGCGCATAACCTGTCTGGCCTCGGCTTCTTCGTCGAGGCCTTGCAGCATGGCCCGGCCGATCTGGACGAGATCCTCAAGCCGGTGCAGCCCAAAATTGCGCCGCCGCCCGAAGAGGAAGCCGGGGAGTCCCCGGCGCCTTCCGTTGAAGCCGAGCTGGAGCAGCAGAAGCGCGAAACCCAGGCGCTGGTCGAAGCGCTGCGCGAAACGCCCCAGGATGAAGGCGTTCGCGAGGATCTCAAGCAGCATCTGGAAAACATACGGCAGGATGCCAGCCTGGTCGCCGACGTCAGGCTCGAGGATGAGGCCAGGGCGGCACTGGCGGCACTGGCCGGCGCGCCGGGCGAGGCGGTGGCAGGCCACGTCGAGGAGGCGGTCTCCCGCGTCGCGCCCATGGCGCCGATGGAAGTGGCCGCACCCTCGGCCGAGACCCTGAGGCTGGCGGAGGCGGCGAGCGAGGAGATCGATGCGGAACTGCTGGCCATCTTCCTCGAGGAAGCGCACGAGGTGCTCGGCACCATCCGCGAGCATCTCGCGCTGTCGCGCGGGGAGCCGCATAACCACGAATACCTGACGACGATCCGCAGGGGTTTCCATACCCTGAAGGGCAGCGGCCGCATGGTCGGCCTGGCCGATCTGGGTGAAACAGCCTGGGCGATCGAGCAGGTGATGAACAAGTGGTTGCAGTCCGAGCAGGATGCCACGCCTTCCCTGTATCACCTGCTCGATGAGGCGCACACCCTGTTCAGCGCCTGGGTCGCGCAGCTGGAAGCCGGTGGCGGCACGCACAAGGATGCGGCGGCCTTGGTGGCCATGGCCGAGCGGGCCAAGGCCGGTGCAGATATTTGCGACCAACCGGCGGAGGCCGCTTCGCCGGCGGGCCCGACGCCTTCCGAATTCGAAATATCCGGGCCGGAAGCGGCATTGGGGGCGGCGGCCGGGGAAGAAGAAATCACGCTGAGCCTGCCGGAGCAAGCCGAGACGCCGCCGCTGGTCGAGGAAATCATCGAGGTGCCGCCGGCCGAGGACACCGTCGCCTTGGGCGACCTGGTCGTTTCCCGCTCGCTCTACGACATGTATGTCAGCGAGGCCCGAGGCCATCTTGCCGTGCTGCGCCTGGACCTGAATGCCCTCAAGCTGACGCCGCAAGTGCCGCCGGAGGCAATGGTGCGCGCCGCACACACCCTGGCCGGCATATCCGGCACGGTCGGCATCGATCCGGTGAATCGCCTGGCACTGTCGCTCGAGCATGCGCTGCTGCGCCTGGCGCGCGGCAGCCAGACCTGCAACAGCGGGCAGATCGGCCTGCTCGGCACGGCCATTTCCACCCTCGACGCGATGATTGCCTCGGTGGCCGAGCAGCGCGTGCCGCATGGGGCGGATGGCCTGGCCGCGGAACTCGATGAGGTAGCGAGAACAACGCATCCGGCCGCTGTCGAATTGAGCGTGGTGCCCTCCGCCGAGCCGGAAGCGGCAGTGGCGGCGGAAGAGATCGTTCTCGAGGCGCCCGTCGAGGAACCCGCGGCCGTCGACTCGCCGATTGCCGAGGCGCCTGCCGAACCGGTTTTGACCGCGGAACAACCCTCGGCCGGGATCACGCCTGCCTTTGAGATTCCGCCTCGCGTCGAGGCGGCACCTGCGCCCCCCCCGTCCCTTGCGGAAGCCGCCGAAGCCGGCGCGGAACGGCGCAAGCTTCGCCTCAACGACGATCTCGACGAGCAGCTGCTGCCGATATTCCTGGAAGAAGCCGTCGACCTCGTCCGCGAGATCGGTCTCGAGCTGCGCAACTGGCGTGCCGATCCGAAGGAAATGGAGCCGGCCGGAGCCTTGGCGCGGTTGCTGCACACGCTCAAGGGCAGCGCTCGCATGGCCGGTGCGATGGGCATGGGCGAACTGGTGCACAGCATGGAGACGCGCCTGGAGAACGTCCTGGCGGCCGAGGCGGTGACTCCGCATTTCCTGGATGAGCTCGATACTTCCTTCGACCGGGCCAACTTCCTCCTGGAAGGGCTGCATAAGCGGGCGGCGGGCGTCTTCGAGGAAGAAGCCGAGCCGCAGGCTTTCCCCACGCAGGGCGTGGCACTGCACCCGGAACGCATTGCAGCCGAGGAAATCGAGGCCGAGGCCGCTGCTGTCCGCGCCATGCTGCGCGTGCGTGCCGACCTGATCGATCGCCTGGTCAACGAGGCCGGCGAAATGTCCATCGCCCGTTCCCGCATCGAGGGCGAGATGCGCACCCTGCGCGGCTCGCTGCTCGACCTGACGGAAAACGTGATCCGCCTGCGCAGCCAGTTGCGCGAGATCGAGATCCAGGCGGAATCCCAGATGCAGTCGCGCATGGCCCAAGCCCATGAAGTGCAAGTCGAGTTCGATCCCCTGGAGTTCGACCGCTTTACGCGCTTCCAGGAAATCACGCGGATGATGGCCGAGAGCGTGAACGACGTGACTACCGTGCAGCACGCCTTGCTGCGCAACCTCGATCACGCGGATGCCGCCATCGTCAGCCAGGCGCGGCAGAATCGCGAGCTGTCGCAGGCATTGATGGGCGTGCGCATGGTGCCTTTCAACGCCGTGGCCGATCGCCTGTATCGCGTCGTGCGGCTGACGGCCAAGGAACTGGGAAAGAAAGCCAACCTCGACATCCGCGGCGGCCAGGTTGAACTCGACCGCTCGGTGCTCGAGAAGATGACCGGCCCGATCGAGCACCTGCTGCGCAATGCCATTACACATGGCCTTGAAGAGGCTGCGCAGCGGCAGGCCGCCGGCAAGGCGGAAATCGGCGAAATCGGCCTGACGCTTTCCCAGGAAGGCAACGAGGTCGTCATCGACATGGTCGACGATGGCGCCGGGCTGAATTTCGAGCGCATCCGCAGCAAGGCCATCGAGCAGGGTCTGCTCGCCCCCGATCAATACCCGGACGAAACCGCCCTGACGGATTATATTTTCCACCCCGGGTTTTCCACTGCCAGGGAGCTTACCGAGATCGCCGGCCGCGGTGTCGGCATGGATGTGGTGAAGTCGGAAACCGCCCAGCTCGGCGGACGCATCGAGGTCAGCTCGACGCCCGGCAGGGGCGCCCGCTTCAGGATCTATCTGCCATTGACCCTGGCCGTGGCGCAGGCGCTGCTGGTGCGGGTGGGCGGGCGCACCTATGCCATTCCGTCGGTGATGGTGGAGCAGGTCATGGAGCTCAAGGAAGCGGCCATAGAAAGGATACGCGCCGATGGCGCGGCGGAGTGGCTGGGGAACCGCTTCCCGTATCATTTCCTGCCGCGCCTGCTGGGCGACACCCAGTCCATGCCGGAACCGCAGCGCCGCTATTCCCTGCTCCTGCTGCGGGCCGGTACCCAGCGCGTTTCGGTGCAGGTCGACCAGCTGCGCGGCAACCAGGAAGTCGTCATCAAGAATATCGGGCCGCAGCTGGCGCGGGTGGTCGGCATCGCCGGCGCTACCGTGCTGGGCGACGGCGAGGTGGTGCTGATCCTGAACCCCATTGCCCTTGCCAGTCGCGATACCAGGGCGCTTGCCTACGAGGCGGCCATTCCCTCCGCACCCCAGGTCGAAGCCCCGGCCGTGCCGCGCTTGCCGACGGTAATGGTGGTCGATGACTCCCTGACGGTGCGCAAGATCGCCGGACGGCTCCTCTCCCGGGAGGGCTACCACGTTTTGACTGCCAAGGACGGCGTAGACGCCCTGGAGCAATTGCTGGATGTCGTGCCGGA
>JAEHDO010000421.1 GCA_016880375.1 Betaproteobacteria bacterium
CCCCCCCCCCCCCCCACCCGGACAAGCGAAGGGGTAGCGGAGAGACCGGTGAGCCCTACGATCATAAAGGTGATCGGCGCGGGCGGCGGCGGCTCGAACGCGGTGAACAGGATGATCCAAGCGGGGCTGACGAATGTGCAGTTCATCGTGGCGAACACCGACCTTCAAGCCCTGAACCTTTCCAAGGCCCAGGTGAAGCTAGGCCTGGGCTCGAAGCTCACCGGGGGCCTGGGGGCGGGCCGGACATTTCCTGCTCGAGCAGGGGTCCCGGGAAGATGGCCAGCATCTGCTCGGGCGTGACCGGATTGCCGTCCGGCGCCAGCGGCGGCAGGGGCGGCTTCGGCATGTCGGCGACGACGTTGTACCAGTGGGTCGGAATATCGGATTCGTTGAGCAAAACCTTGATGTCGGACATCTCTTATCTCCTCCTGATTTTATGGATGGATTGCCAGGCACGCCCTCTTCCTGCAGCCTGATCGATACCGCCTTGCAGAATCACCTTAGCCCAAGTGCGGGGAAAATAATAGCCCGGGTATACTGCATACACAAGCAGGCCTTATCCATCAGCCGGGCCTGATCCCCCAATTTATGCACCCGCTCACCAGCGCATCCTGACGCTGTAATCGAGCGTGGCCTTGCCCTGGGCCGGGACATTCACCAGCCAGACCGCGGAATGGGCATCGCCTTTCGCGTGCTTCTGGCTCTCAGACACCATTTCCCAGTCGCCCGGCACCGGCTCGACCACCTTCACCGTCACCGGCACATCCTTGGCGTTGGCGAGCTCGATGCTGAAGGCGCTTTCATAGACCGCATTGGGCGAGCCGGCGATCTTGCGGAAGCTCGTCTGCTTGCGCGAGCCCTTGACGTCGAAGGCGTCGCCCAGCTTGAGGCGCACGACCTCGTTCTTCGCCGTGTGGTCGATGGCGTCCTCACCGATGAACAGGGCATTGCCGCGGGAATCCTTCTTGTAGACCCGCACAACGCCCTTGGGCATCGGCTGGCCGAGATCGCCGCCCTTGTTGTCGAACTCGACGAATACGCCGACCTTGTGCTTGCGCCCAAGATCGGACTGCGGACCGCGGTAGTACCAGTCCTGTCCGGCCAGCCGGTATTCCTTGCGCACCGGAACGCCTGAAGCGGAGAGCAGCGCCACCTGCTTGGTCTGGTTGTCCTGCAACGTCGTCGGCCGGTTCAACGAGTAGAGGTGGTACTCGAACAGTTCCTCGCGGGCCATGTCAGCGGCCGGCGCCGGCATGGCGGACTTGGCCGCAAAAGCCTGCGGCCGCAACTCCTCGCGCACGCGATTGACGTCACCCGCCACCAGCTGCAGGCGGGCGTTCTCGTAGCTCGCTCCGCTCTGGTTGGTCAGCGTCACCCAGCCGGCGAGGTCGAGTTTCGATTCGTCGCCGGACAATTCGGCGACATAATCGGCGCGCCAGGACAGCCCGCCGGAGAGATAGGACAACTCCGCCACCTGCCGTCCGGATGCGGCGCTCTCCAGTTGCACCACCAGCGTCGGCCGGTCGCGCAGGTTGGGCGGGATCGAGCCGTAGGCAATGCGCCCCGGCACGCCGGTCTCGATGCGATCGGCGTATTTCAGCACCACGCCGCCGTTGGTCGCCAGCACCTCGGCCTGCTCGCGCGTCTCGGCGCCGGTGGCGGGATTGGTCTTGATCACCGTGACGCTGCGGCCAACGTACTTTTCCAGCAGCTTCTGCGGTGTCAGCAGGTCGAAGTCGAAGTTCTGCTCGATCAGGCGCAGGCTGCCGCCTGACAGCGCGCGCAGGCTGGCCGTCTCCGGCCGCATCTTCGCGCTGACGTCGCGCAGGGCGATGCTGTTGGCGCCGCGATCGAAGGGGATGCGGCGGACTTCCTTGATGAGTGCGAGGGAATCATTGTAGATGGTGACGGCGACCTCCTCGCGATCCTCGGCGCGGCTGACCTTCTCGGCAGCGAAGACCTGCAGGGAAAAGCCGGCGAGGATCGCCATCGCAAGGGCGCGGCGCGGTGTGAGGATATTCATGGCAACTCCTGTTGTTGGGACAGCCGTATTAACGCTGCGAGCGCGGCAATGGGGTCAGCCCATCCGCGCCAAACCTTCGAGCACCAGGTTGTCGACATGCCGTTTCGGCACGCGCAACAGATCAAGGAACTGCCCGGCGGCACCGCCGCTGACCAGGCAGATTGCGCCCGAATAGGCCGCCACCTGTTCGAACATGCGCTCCACCGCGCCGGCCTGGGCCTGCAGGCAACCGCTGACGATGGCGTCCATGGTATTGCGTGGCAGGCGGACAAACTTTCCTGCGGCCAGCGGCAGCTGCGCCGTATTGGCGGCCAGCGCGCGGCACATCAGTTCGATGCCGGGCAGGATCAGGCCGCCCTGGAAGTTGCCCTCCGCATCGAGGATGTCGACCGTGGTCGCGGTGCCGGCGCAGACGACCAGGCAGGCTCCGTCATGCAGGGCGCGCGCGCCTATCAGCGCCGCCCAGCGATCGGCCCCGAGCTGCTCCGGATGATCGTAAAGATTGCGCACGCCGCATTGCGCAGACTGACTTTTCACCCAGTGCAGTGGAATGCCCAGTGCCGCCACGGCGGCAGCCACGGCCTCACCCACCTGCGGGCCGGCCACATTGACAGCCACCATCCTGTCGGCGCGTGGCTGCGCGCGCAACCGCTCGGCGAAACCCTGCAGATCCGCGTAATCGTGCTGGCCCTGCGCACGCCAGCCCGCGCTGCCGTGCAAGCCCCACTTGAGCCGCGTATTGCCGCAATCGATGGTCAGGATCAACGCAGTCATCGCGGCCTCAGCGAAACTTCCCCGCTGACGATGCGGCGCATGCCCGTCGCGGTATCGAGCAGCAGCGCGCCATCGCTGTCCACGCCGGCACAGCGGCCCTCGATCGGATCGGCGTCTTCGGCAAGGATGCTCACGCGCTGTCCGGCATGGGCATTGCGCGCCAGCCACGCCTCGACGAAGCCGGCAAAACCCGTGCGCCCGAACTCGTCCAGCATGTCTGCCAGCGCCTTGAGCAGATTGGCCAGCAGAAAATTGCGGGAGGGCTCATAGGGCATGACCGAAGCCAGCGCGCCCGCCTCGACGTCAACGGCATCGGCGATCTCCTTCGGCAGGCGCACATTGATGCCGATGCCGATCACTGCAATATGCCGACCGCCGTGGGACACGGTCTCGACCAGTATGCCGCCCAGCTTGGCGCCCTCGGCCAGTATGTCGTTGGGCCATTTCAGGCGCACACCGGCCGCCCCCATGCCTTCCAGCGCGCGCGCCGCAGCCACGCCCGCCGCCAGGCTGAGGCCGGCGGGCGGCAGCATGCCGGATGGAAAACGCCACAGCAGGGAAAAGGTCAGGCTGTCGCCAGGCGCGGAGAGCCAGCTGCGACCGCGCCGGCCGCGTCCCGCGGTCTGCTGCTCGCAGACGACGACGCTGCCCGAGGGCTGATCCGGCATTGCGCGGTCGAGCAATACGCTGCTGGTCGACGCGCAACTCTCGATCACTTCAATCGAGAAACGCGTCGCCATATCACCCAGCGCCATGGCGACGATGCGGCCGTCCAACGGATCGGCAGTCTTGGAATTCATTGTGAG
Organism: Betaproteobacteria bacterium; assembly: GCA_016880375.1. GTDB lineage: Bacteria > Pseudomonadota > Gammaproteobacteria > Burkholderiales > Rhodocyclaceae > Desulfobacillus. The sequence continues at coordinate 3,604 of JAEHDO010000421.1, forward strand.
CTAACGCGCGTTTTCGCCGCATTATGCTGGAATTCAATGTTTTGCGTGGTGACTCCGGCAGTTGCATGCGCTAGACTTGAAATTTGATGAAGCGCGCTAGTCCTAGTCCCTCTCAGGCCGGTCTCCTGCGCCGGTTAACGTTCCTGCTGGCCTGCGCTGCACTGTGCGGCGCCTGCTCCACGTCACCGACCTCCGGCCGCACGCAGTTCAACATCCTGCCCGAGCCGCTAGAAACGCGCGTACCGGACATACGCTTCGAAGTGCATACCCTTCTGACGTCCAAAGGAGAGTATTGCAGCGAGAACGAAAGCCCCTGCACTGCCCTCGAACAGGCGGAGAAACTGACGCAGCGCATGGCTCCCATGGCCGAGCGGCTCGGCAAGCTGGCCGTTGATCTCAGTCCCGAACTGGCCAAGCGCGTGCCCTTGGTGGAAGTTTTCGTCGTAGCCAAGGACGCCCCCTCGGTAATCTCCAGTGCGGGAGGGAAGATTGCCGTCAGCAGCAGCATGGCGCAACTCGATCTCTCCGATACCGACCTTGCCTTCGCCCTGGCGCGCGAATTCGGCCGACTGGCGGCCGCCCACCACCGCGAAAGCACTTCTGCCGGCCTTGCCGTTTCGCTCCTGGCGGGCTCGCCGCTCACAGGCGCCTATCTGGCGACCACGATCCTTGCCGACTTGCTGTTTCCGATGGGCACGCTGCTCAAGCTCGGCATCTCATTGATCGGTTCAATGGGCACGGAGCAACTGGTCGAGATTTCGCAGCAGGAGGAAGCTGACGCGTTCGCCGGCAAGCTCATGTTGGCAGCAGGCTATGACCTGCGCGAACTGGCCAAGCCCCATCCTGGGCTCGAGGAAGGCACAGTCAAGATCGGCTGGTTGCCGCGCTTCGTCGCTTCGCGCACCAAAGTGGCGACGATAGCGGCGGCGGAACATACCGCTGCCACCCAGCCCGACCCATGGCCGGACGAAGCGTCGGCACCAGTCGCATTGGCCGTCGCGCCCGATCCATGGCCAGACGAAGCCCCGCCGCCGGTCGCCCTAGCCGTGACGCCCGACCCATGGCCCGATGAAGCGCAAGAAAAGCCAGGGACGCCAGCCGAGCCGCTTAAAACAAGTTCGGAGGGCATCGCCCAGTTCGTCGCAACGGGGCCCGGAGCCGACGAAACGCGGGAACCGCAGGAAACGCCGCCCAAGGCCGGGGCAGCAAAAGCGCAAGGCGCAAAAAAATCCGCCGGGAAAAAAGGCAAGAAAAAGAAACGCAGGTCGTCTGAAGGAAAAAAGCGTCCTTAGCCCCGCCTCTCGGCGACTGGCTTGGCAGGCCCTATTCCGGCTGCTCGGCAGTATCGCTGCTGCCCATCCCCAGTTCCTGAATCTTGCGCGTGATCGTGTTGCGGCCGATGCCGAGCATCTGCGCCGCCTCGATGCGCCGCCCTGCGGTGGCCAGCAGGGCATGGCGGATGAGAGTTCGCTCGAACTCGCGCGCCAGGCTGTCCCACACCGCACCAGGGCGTCCGGCCAGCATGCGATCGGCCTCGGCGCCCAGCGCCACCTTCCAGTCGGCCTCCGTTTCGCGCGGCGCCTGCGCGCGCAGTTCCGGCGGCAGGTCGGCTATCTCGATCGTCTGGCCGGGTGCCATGACCGTCAGCCAGTGGCAGAGGTTCTCCAGCTGGCGCACGTTGCCGGGAAAGATGAGCGCGGAAAGAAACTTCAGCGCGCCTTCCGACACGCGCTTCGCTTCCACGCCGAGTTCCTGCGCGCTCTTGGCGAGGAAGTGCTTCGTCAGCAGCGGGATATCCTCGCGCCGCTCGCGCAGCGGCGGCAGTCGCAGGCGGATGACATTGAGGCGGTGAAACAGGTCCTCGCGAAACAGCCCCTGCTTCACCCGCTCGTCGAGATCCTGGTGGGTGGCGGCGATGACGCGCACGTTGGCCCTGAGCGGCTGGTGGCCGCCGACGCGATAGAAGTTGCCGTCGGAGAGCACGCGCAGCAGGCGCGTCTGCAATTCCGCCGGCATGTCGCCGATCTCGTCGAGGAACAGCGTGCCGCCTTCGGCCTGCTCGAAGCGGCCGCGGCGCATGGCGGTGGCGCCGGTGAAGGCACCGCGCTCGTGGCCGAAGAGCTCGGATTCGAGCAGGTCGCGCGGGATCGCCGCGGTGTTGATGGCGACAAAGGGCTTGTCGGCGCGCGGGCTGTGGCGGTGCAGCGCCCGGGCGACGAGTTCCTTGCCGGTGCCGGACTCGCCGTTGATGAGCACCGTGGCGTGCGACTGCGACAGGCGGCCGATGGCGCGGAACACCTCCTGCATCGACGCCGCCTTGCCGAGGATTTCCGGCGCCATGGCCGAGGACTCGGGCACCGCCTCCTGTCGCGTCGACTCGTCGATGGCGCGGCGCACCAGGTCGAGCGCCTGGTCGATGTCGAAGGGTTTGGGCAGGTATTCGAAGGCACCGCCCTGAAAGGCGGACACCGCGCTGTCGAGGTCGGAATAGGCAGTCATGATGATCACCGGCAGGGCCGGAAAGCGCGCCTTGAACTTCTGCAGCAGCGAGAGGCCGGATTCGCCGGGCATGCGGATATCGGTGACCAGCACCTGCGGCGGCGGGGCGCCGGCATCGAGGGAGGCCAGCGCCTCTGCCGCCGAGCCGAAGCTCTTGAAGGCGATCTCCTCGCGCGTCAAGGCCTTTTCAAATACCCAGCGGATGGAACGGTCGTCGTCGATGATCCAGACTGGGTTCATTGGTTTTCCTGGTTGGTAGTATGCAGCGGCAGCAGCACCGTGAAGCAGGTCCGGCCCGGCCGGCTGTCGACTTCGATGCTGCCATGGTGCTGCAGGATGAAATTCTGCGCCAGCGTCAGGCCGAGCCCGCTGCCGCCCTCGCGGCCGGAAACCAGCGGATAGAACATCTGCTCGCGGATCGTCTCCGGAATGCCGGGGCCGTTGTCGATCACCTGCAGTTCCAGCGCCAGGCGATAGCGCCGCTTGGCCAGCGTGACCTGCCGCAGTGCGCGGGTCCGCAAGACGATGTCACCGCGTCCTTCCAGCGCCTGCGCGGCATTGCGCACGATATTGAGTATGGCCTGGAGGAGCTGCTCCCTGTCGCCCGTAGCATCCGGCAGGCTGGTGTCGTAGTCGCGCTTTACGTCCAAATCAGGGAACTCGGCCAAGATGAGGGCTCGCACCCGTTCGAGTATTTCGTGGATGTTCACCGGCTGCGGCTGCATCAGCCGGTGCGAACTGAGCAGCCGGTTCATCAGTTCCTGCAGGCGGTCGGCCTCCTTGATGATGACCTGGGTGTATTCGTGCAGCTGCGGATTTGGGAGCTCCCGCTCAAGCAGTTGCGCCGAGCCGCGAATGCCTCCGAGCGGATTCTTGATTTCATGCGCGAGGTTGCGTATCAGCTCGCGGTTGGCTTGCTGCTGCTCGGCCAGGCGCTCTTCCCGCGCTGTCTTCAACTGGGTATCGATATGCCGAAACTCCAGCAGCAGGCGAATGTTGCCGGCTTCAACCGGCGTCACCGTGCAATCCAGATGCAGCGGCTTGGCACCATGATGGTGCGTCGTCAGGTTTTGCCCCGTATAGCTCCAGTTGTTGGCCAGCGCGTTGCCGAGCGCGGCGATCAGCCCTGGCGGTTCCCCAAGCAGCTGGGCCAAGGGCCGGCGCAGCAACTGCCGGGCGCTGATTGCAAACAGATTCTCGGCGGCGGGGTTGAGATACTGGATGGCCAGGTCGGCATCAAGCAGGATGACCGCCGAGGAGAGCAGGTCAAGCCCGGCGAATGGGGTAACGGGGAGTTTTTCCGGTGCGGCCATGCCTTTAGGTTAGCAAAAACCGCTCCACCGAGCCGGGGCGGGCTCGTCCCTACCTGAGATTGCCGATTTCCTTCTTCAGGGCCTCGATATTGCGTTCGTGAAGCGCCACCTTGTCCTTGTAAGGCTGCAGACGACCGAGCACCTGCTGGTAGTTGCGCTCGTCACCCGTGCGAATCGCCTCCTGCTCGGCGAGTTCCTTCTTCGCCTGATCAAGGCTTTTCTGCTCGGTAGCCAGTTCCTGCTCGAGAATCTTGCGCCGGTCACTGTCGCGCGCCTTTTGCGTGTCGCCATCGACCTTGGGAAAGCCGCTCGGTGAAGGCGTCGCTGCCCGGCCGGGTACGGTCGACACGCGCTGGTCGCGGCTCAAAGCAGAGCATTTGGCCTTGGCGGAAGGCTTGGTGTTGGTATAAGTAACGTGGCCATCGTCGTCAACACACTTATAGACGTCTGCCCTCGCCAGCGGAACAACCAGCAGGCCAAGCCAGATCAAGATAAGTTTTTGCCAAATATTCATGATGTTCCGCCGTGAAACGAGAACCTGCATCAAGTGTATGCGAAGACCCGGTTCTTTACAAACGCTTTCGACGCCGGAAAGTGCACAAAAAAAGGACGGCCGCAGCCGTCCTTTTTTTGGTCCTCCAACGAATCAGAGCGAGTAATACATGTCGTACTCGACCGGGTGGGTGGTCATGCGGAAGCGCGTGACCTCCTCCATCTTCAACTCGATGTAGGCATCGATCATCTCGTTGGAGAAGACGCCGCCGCGGGTGAGGAACTCGCGGTCCTTGTCGAGGTAGTCCAGCGCCTGGTCGAGCGAGGAGCAGACGGTCGGGATCTTGGCATC
>JAEHDO010000012.1 GCA_016880375.1 Betaproteobacteria bacterium
ACGGCGCTGCGCAGCAGGTTGCCCTGGTGCTTTTCCAGCTTGGCCTCGAAGCGCTCGAACAGGGTGAACGCGTCGGCGGTGCCGCCGGCAAAGCCCGCCAGGATCTTTTCCTGGTAGAGCCGGCGCACCTTGCGCGCAGTTGCCTTGACGACGATGTTGCCGAGCGTCACCTGGCCGTCGCCGCCGAGGGCGACGCTGGCGCCGCGGCGCACGGAAAGAATGGTGGTGCCGTGATATTGCTCCATGGAACTGCCCGATAGAAAGCGAAGCAACGAAGTAACGGCGTCAGAACTTGCGCCGCTCGACGTGCGCCACCTGGTTGATGCCGAGCACGCCGAACAAGGCGTACAGCAGCTGGTTGGGGTTGCGGATGGTCACGCTGCAGCCGGTGATCTGCAGGTTGGTCAGCGTATTGAGGAACAGTCCGGCGCTGACGAAATCCATGCGCCTGAGGGCGCTGCAATCGATGAGGACGTTCTCCCGGCCGCCAGAGAAGTCCACCATCTGGCGAAAGGCGTCCGAGCCGGCGCTGTACATCTCGCCCGCCAGCGGAAACGTGTCCGGCTCCGCGTCGGCCGGCACGGCCATCGGCTGCTTCGGCGGCGGGCGGTTTTCCCAGGAAGGCGGGGACACCTCAAAGGTGATGGCGTAATTGACCGCCCACTCCTCGAACGGGTCTTGCTGCGCCATGTGCTGGTAGAGCTCCAGCAGCAGCATCCAGACCGGCTCGTCCTCCCGCTTGCCGATCTCTATGCTGTTCTTCAGCAATTCGGCGAGTTTTTCGGCGCCGCTCATCACCAGCTCGCACTTGCGCTTGCGCGCCGCCTGCATAGCCTTCAGCAGCATCCCGGCGCCCATGGCGTCCACATTCTGCAGCTTGCCGAATTCGACGCGCGCCACCGGGTTGCCGGCAACGATCTTCTCCAGCTGCTTGACCGTCTGCTCGGCGCTCTCGCCCAGCGTGCCGGTAAAGGCCACGAAAGCCGTGCCGCCGGTGGTCAGCGCCGGCCCGAGGGTCTGTGGCGCCGGTTCGACCCAGGTCGGCGGCGATTTCTCGTATTTCATCGAGTACTCGAGGGCGCGCTTGTCGAACAACTCGCGCTTGCCCATGAGCTGGTAAAGATCGAACAGCATTCCCCACACCTGATCGGCCTCGGCGCCCTGGCCATCCGCCGCGGCCGCGGCTTCCAGTGTGGTCAGCGCCGCTTCGTCCTGGTCGTTGGCGAAGAGGATGGCCGCTTCCTCGACCACGGGATGCAGGGTCGCCGAGCTTTCGCGAATCACGAACTGGCCGGGAGAATCGTCTTCCTGCTCCACGATCGCACCGGGCGCGGTGAAATCAAGGGATTCCAGTTCCTCCTGCGTTGCCGGCGCGGATCCAGGCGAAGGCCTCGACGCGGCCGGGCGCGACGGGGCCGATGCTTCAGGCGTTTTTTTCCTCGCCGCCGGCTTGGCCGGTTCTGGTGGGGGTTTCTTGCCGAAAAGTGAAAAAGCCACGATGTCTCTGTCAGGAAAGTCCTAGTGCCGATCCGGCCGTTAAAACGAATGGCCGGACATCGCTTTTAGCATATCGGCCGGGGCGGCGCAACGCTTGGGCGCAGGAGGGCGACAACCAGTCCCGCCGCCGCCAGCATCCACACACTGGCGGCACCTGCAGGCAGGTCCGCCAACGCCGCCAGGGAAAGGCCGGCGGCGTATCCGGCTGCGCCGATGGCAAAGCCCGTCGCCAGGCGCCAGTGCGGCATGCCATGGCTGGCGAGGGCCGGCACGATCAGGCTGGCGAACACCAGATACACCCCGACCAGCTGCACCGAAACTGTTACAGCCACGGAGAACAACATGTAAAACGCCAGCCCGCCGCCTTTGCGGCCCGCGGCCTTCCATGCCAGCAGGAGTCCCGCGCTGATCGTAGCCGCGGCCAGCAGCTGGCTCTGCGACACCCAAAGCATCTGGCCGACCAGCAGGTCGCGCAGGTGCTCGCCGCCGTGGGCATCGCGCGACAGCAGGAGCACCGCGCCGCTGGCCGCCAGCACGAAGAGCAGGCCGATCAGCGCCTCCTGCAATTGCGGCCAGCGTTTTTCGCTCCACTGCAGCAGGAGCGCCGCCGCCAGCGCCGCGCCGACCGCCGCGCCCTGCACGATCCAGGGGTTGTCGCCGCGCTCGGCCAGGTGCGCCACCAGCGCGCCCAGGCCGGCCACCTGCGCCACGGCAAGGTCGATGAAAATGATGCCGCGCGCGAGCACCTGGATGCCCAGCGGCACATGCGTGGCAAGCACGATCAGGCCGGCGGCGAAGGCCGGCCAGAGCAGGTCGAGCTGCGTGGCGAGTTCGTTCATGGCGTTTGCTCCTTCACCGTAGTCGCATCAGGACCGCCACGCTGTCGCTCGCTGGCGCCATTCGCGGCCGGTCGCATCCCCACTGCGTGGGGCCCCTGCTCCCTGCTCATGGCGCCCCCTTCAGCCTGGCAAGGGTGTCGTCGAAGAGGCCGAAGAGATCCTGCGCCCGTTCGCTGCCGCCGACGGTGAACGGCAGGGTGGCAAGCGGGATGCCGGTACGCTCGGCCAGCCACTCCCCCGGCCGCGGCGAGTCGAAGGGCGTGCGCACGATGAGCCTGGCCTGCTGCGCCTTCGCCTGCGCCACGAGCTGCGCCAGGTGGGCGCTGCCCGGCTCGATGCCGGGCTTGGGCTCCAGCGTGCCGGCCTCGACCAGGCCGAGCCAGTGGAAGAGATAGCTGAAGCTCCTGTGCTGCGTGACCACGCGCAGGCCGCGCAGCGGCGCCGCCTCCTTCTCCCAGCGCGCGATGGCCGCGCGCAGGCGCTCGGCGAAAATCCTGTGCCGCTCGGCGTAGTGGCCGGCATTCGCGGCATCCAGTTCGCCCAGGCGCTTCGCCAGCGGACCGGCCACGGCCAGCAGGTTGCGCGGGTCGAGCTGGATGTGCGGATTGCCTGAAGCATGCACGTCGCCCTCGGCGCGGTCGAGCTTTACAGGAATTTCCAGCCTGGCGACCAGCGGCGCCGCCTCGAAATAGCCTGGCCGGCCCGGCTGCACGGCGGCGTTGCCGGATTCGCGCAGCACCGGCGGCAGCCAGCCCGCTTCCAGTTCGGCGCCGGTGCACACCACCAGTTGCGCATTGCGCGCCCTGGCGATCAGCGAGGGCCGCGCCTCGATGCGGTGCGGGTCCTGCAGGGCATGGGTGGCGGACCAGGCGCTGACCTTGTCGCCGCCCAGTTCCTGCGCCAGCGCCGCCCATTCCGGCTCGCAGGCGAAGACGCGCAATTCGGCGCGCACGGGCAGCGCCACCATCAAGAAGAGCAACAGGAAA
>JAEHDO010000422.1 GCA_016880375.1 Betaproteobacteria bacterium
AGCGCTTGCCGTCGAGGGTTCGCCCGACCTCTTCGCGCAGCTGCTCGACAAGCTGGTGGCGAATGCGGTCGACTTCGGCCGCGCGGGATCGCCGATCCGCATCGAGCTGGCGCGGATGGGCGACGCTTGCCGGCTCGCAGTGATCAACGCCGGCCCGCCGATTCCGGACGAGGTGCGCGGGCGGCTGTTCGAATCGATGATCTCGGCGCGGAGCGAGCGCGGGGGCAGCGAGCCCCACCTCGGCCTCGGCCTCTACATCGCGCGCCTGATCGCCGAATTCCACGGCGGCAGCATCGCCGCCGCAAATCTGCCCGACGGCAGCGGCGTGGCGGTGAGGCTGACTTTTCCGCTGGCTTCCTAGGCTTTAAGTGTGCCGGCGCAGGGCGCGGCGGTGATGACGGCCGGGGGGGTCGCATCCCGCTCATCGTCGACCGGCCGCAGACGCCGCTGCACCGGAAACAGGCGCAGATCGTAGCGCGAGACGAGCGAGCCCCAGATGCCCTTGGGCGCCCAGAGCATGACGGCCACGGTGAGGATGCCGAGCGCGATCAGATACCAGGTGCCGAAGCCGCCGAGCATTTCGCGCAGCGCGAAATAGAGCAGTGCGCCGACGATCGGCCCCTCGATGGTGCCGATGCCGCCGATGACGACCACGAAGAACATCAGCGCCGACCAGTCGGGGGAGAAGGCGGCGTCGGGCGAGATGCGCAGCTTGGTGATGAAAATCAGCGCGCCGGTCATGCCGCAGCCTACCGCCGAGATGACGTAGACGAACCACTTCACCTTGCGCACGCTGACGCCGAGGCTGGCCGAGGCAGGCTCGCTGTCGCGCACGGCGGTCAGCGCCAGGCCGTAGCGGGAGCGCAGCAGCGCATACACCAGGAAGGTGGCGCCGCCGCCCAGCAGCAGGGCGCACCAGAAGGTCAGCGATTGGCGCCACCAGGTCGGGATGGTGGCGACGGCGCGCGTGACCGAGAGGCCCGAGCCGCCGCCCACCGCGGTGATGTTGGCGATGACCTGGCGGAACACTTCCGCCATCACCCAGGTGCCGATGGCGAAGTAGGCGCCGCGCAGGCGGAACAGCACGCAGCCGGCGGGCAGCGCGAGCAGTCCGGCCACGATGCCGCCGGCCGGAACGGCAAGGAAGGGATTGACGCCGGCATGGAGGCCGAGCACCACCAGCGTGTAGCCGCCGAGGCCGACGAAAGCCTGCTGGCCGATCGACACCATGCCGCCGTAGCCGGCCAGCAGGTTCCACATCTGCGCCAGCGCCAGGACGTAGAAGAATTCGGCCAGCGCGCGCAGGCTGGCCGGCTCGGCCCAGAACGGCATGGAGGCGCCGGCCATCAGGAACAGCAGCACCAGCGCGCCGGCCAGACGGCTGGCGCGGCTGCCGCATTCGATGCGGCAGGCTGGGGCGGCATCCATTGCTTCAGTCATGTCATCGGTCACGGGTCTTGGGAAACAGGCCGTTGGGGCGCAGGACGACCACCAGCAGGAAGGCGAGGTGGCCGCTGACGGCGCCCCAGCCCGGATCGAGCTTCAAGCCGACGGCCTGGGCCACGCCGAGGATCATGCCGCCGGAGAGCGTGCCCCAGAGGGAGCCCAGCCCGCCGATCGCCACGGCCTCGAATGCGCAGAGCAGGCGCTGCGGGCCGTCGCTCGGGCCGACGCTGGTGCGTATCGCAAGGTAAACACCGGCGATGGCGACGACCGCCGAGGCCAGTGCCATCGCCAGCGCATAGACGCGGCGGTTGTCGATGCCCATCAGCTGTGCGGTGCGGTGATCGTCGGAGGTGGCGCGGAAAGTGCGCCCCAGCGCCGTGCGGTAGAACAGCCATTGCAGCGCGCCGATGACGCTGACCGCGGTCGCGGCCACGAGCAGCGGGTAGACGCCGACGGCGACGTCGCCGCCGAGCGGGAGGCTGGCGGTCTCGATCGTGCCGGCGTCGAGCCCGCGCATGTCGGCGGAAAACACCTCCAGCAGCACGTTCTGGATGATGATGGAGAAGCCGAAGGTCACCAGCAGCGGGCGCAGCGGGTCGTCGCCCAGGGTGCGGTTGAGGAACAGGCGCTGCAGCAGGTAGCCGAATCCGGCCATCAGCAGCATCACGATGGGCAGCGCCGCGATGGGCCCGATGGCGAGTGGCTCGACGAGGGCGATGGCGGCGAATGCGGCGAGCACGATCAAGTCGCCGTGGGCGACGTTGATCAGACGCATGATGCCGAAGGACAGCGACAGGCCGGTCGCGAACAGGGCGTACATGCCGCCGAGCAGGAGGCCCTGGCTGAGGGTGTTGAACCAGTCCTCCACGTCAGACCCCGAAATACGCCAGGGAGACGCGCTCGGGCGTGAACGTCCGGGGCGCGCCTTCCAGCGCCACACGGCCTTCCTGCAGGCAGTAGAGGCGGTCGGCGATGCGCATCGCCTGCCCCGTGTCCTGCTCGATGACGACCACCGCGGCACCCTCGGCCTTGATGAGCGGCATGGCGGCATAGATCTCGCGCACCACCAGGGGCGCCAGACCGAGGGAGACCTCGTCGCAAAGCAGCAGCCGCGGATTGGACATGAGGGCGCGGCCGATGGCCGTCATCTGCTGCTGGCCGCCCGAGAGCAGGGTGGCCGGCATCGCGCGCTTTTCCTCGAGTGCGGGGAACAGGCGATAGATGCGCGCCAGGTTCCACGGCCCGCGGCAGCCGAACTGGGCGCCGATGAGCAGGTTTTCCTCCACGCTGAGACTCGGGAAAAGACAGCGCCCCTCGGGCACCATGGCGATGCCGAGGCGGACGATGGCGTGGGGCGGCAGGCCGCCGATCGGCCGCCCCTGGAACACCACGCTGCCGGCGGGCGCCGGCAACAGGCCGGTGATGGTCCGCAGCAGCGTGGACTTGCCGGCGCCGTTGGCGCCGATCACCGCCACGGTCTCGCCGGCCGCGACGCGGAAGTCGATGCCGTGCAGCGCCCTGAAATCGCCGTAGTAGGCATGCAGGTCATGGACTTCCAGCGGATTCATGTCGCCTCCACGCCCATATAGACCTCGCGCACCTGGGGGCTGGCCATCACGTCCGCGGGGCGGCCCTGCGTCAGCAGCCTGCCGACGCTGACGGCGATCAGCCGGTCCACCACGGCCATCAGGGCATGGACGATGTGCTCGATCCAGATCAGCGTCACGCCTTCGCCGCGAATGTCCTTGATGATGCCGATCAGTTCGCGCACTTCGTGCTCGGTCAGGCCGCCGGCGATCTCGTCGAGCAGCAGCAGGCGCGGCCCGGTGGCCAGTGCCCGCGCCAGTTCCAGGCGCTTGCGGTCGAGCAGGGGCAGCGCGCCGGCCAGCATGTTGGCCTGGCGCAGCAGGCCGGTGCGCCGCAGGCAGCGTATCGCCACGGCATGGGCGGCGGATTCGGCCAGCCCGGCGCCGCAGGTTGCGCCGACCAGCACGTTCTCGAACACCGTCATGCCGGCGAAGGGATGCGGGATCTGGTAGGTGCGGCCGATGCCGGCGCGGCACAGCGCGGCCGCGCCCGAGCCGGTAATGTCGCGCCCGGCAAAAGTCACCCGCCCGGCATCGGGGCGGACGTCGCCGGCGATGATGTTGAAGAGGGTGGTCTTGCCGGCGCCGTTGGGGCCGATGATGCCGAGCGCTTCGCCCTCGACGACCCCGAAGCCGAGCCCATCGATGACCGGCTGGCCGCCATAGCGTTTCGACACGCCCTCGAGGACAAGCAGCGTCCGGTTCATGGCAAAAGCGCCAGTCCCGCCGGCGCAGCGCTCAGGCGATCGGCACCAGCTTGCCCTGCACGGGAACCATCGGCGCCTGGCTGTTCTCGACGATCACCAGTTCCAGGTTCTTGCCCTTTCGCGTCCACTGGCCGCCCACCAGCGGCGTCTTGCTGATGTTCGGCACCGGCCCGGTCCTGAAGTTGACCGGCCCGACCATGGTAGGCAGGTTGGTCTGGCGGATGGCGTTGCGGATCGCCGCCGGATTCTTGCCTTCGGCGCGCTTCAGCGCATCCACCGCCACCTCGAACAGGGCATGCTTGAACGCCAGCGGCATGGTCCATTGGCGCCCGCTCGCCTTGGTGTAGTCGGCGGCCAGTTGCGCCGAGCTCTGCCCCGTCAGGCTGGAGCGGAAGGGATGCGCCGGCGACCACCACACCTCGACCGAGAGGCCGGCGGCGCGGTCGCCGAAGGCCTCGATCGCCGCCGGGAACTCGCTCGCCTTGGCCACCGTGACGATCTTCGGCCGGAAACCCTGCTGGCCGGCCTGCGACCAGAAGTTGGCGAAATCCGGCGGCGGCACGACGCCGGTGACGATGTCCACGCCGCTTTTCTTGAACTCGTTGAGATAGGTCGAGAAGTTGTCCGAGGGCGACTGGTAGCGCCCCTTGTCGACCAGCTTGAAGCCCTTCTTCTGCAGCACCGGCGGAAAGCCCATCTTGCCGTCGCCCCAGGCGTTGCCGTCGGAATCGTTCGGCCACAGCGCGCCGACCGTCTTGCTGGTCGGGATCTGCTCCCACAGGTTGGCGTACACGCCGATGATGTCTTCCAGCCCCCAGAAGAAGTGGTAGGTCCACTCGAAGCCCTTCTTCGGGTCGCCGCCGCGGCCGAAGAAGTGCGGCTGCCAGGGCGTGTCGTTGGTGACGCAGGGCACGCCGTTCAGCTCGCACTGGTCGGCCACCGGGTTGGTCGTCTCCGGCGTGCTGGCGGCGACCACGATGTCGACCTTGTCCTTGAGGATCAGGTCGGCGGTCACCTCGGCGGCGCGGTTGGAATTGGATTGCGAGTCCTTGTAGATGATCTCCACCGCGTAGTTCTGCCCGCCGATGCGCAGCCCGCCCGCCAGCGCGCGCTTCACCTGGGCCAGGGTGTAGGCATCCGGTTCGGCGAACACCGCCAGGGGGCCGGTCTGCGGGCTGACGTAGCCGATCTTCACCGTGCTCGCGGCGCGCACCCAGGGTGCCGGCAGCAGCGAGGCCAGGGCGATGCCGCCCAGCGTCTTGATGGCCCGGCGGCGGCCGCCGGCGGTTTCTTCGATGGATTGTCCCGCAGTTTTTTCGCTCATGACTGGCTCCTCCCGTAAGTGAAGTCCGCGATCTTGGGTCGCGTTGCTGCGGTCAATTTAGGAAAGCCGTCCGATGCAGTCCAATACCTTGTAACCCGGTCTTTGATACCTATTGGGTATTGCCTGGCAGCAGGGCCGGGAGTAAGGTTGGCCAAATTACTGGAAAATCGATGGAATTCCGCCACCTCCGCTACTTCATGGCGCTTGCCGAAGAGGGCAATTTCGGCCGTGCCGCCAAACGCGTGCACATCTCGCAGCCGCCGCTCACCCGCCAGATCCGCCAGCTCGAGGAAGAATTGGGCGCCCGACTGTTCGAGCGCACTTCGAAGGGCGTCGAGCTGACCGAAGCCGGCCACCTGTTCCGCGAGGAGGCCGTGAAGATCCTGGCGCTGGCGCAGCTCACCGGAGAGAAGACGCGCATGGCCGCGCGCGGCGAACTCGGTCGCCTCGATGTGGGCATCTTCGGCTCGTCCGTGCTCGACGTCATTCCGCGGCTGATCCTCGAATTCCGCCGCCGCTACCCCGCGGTGGAAGTCCACCTGCACAACATGACGCGACCGGAGCAGATCCAGGCGCTGCAGGAAGGCCGCCTGACGGTGGGCTTCGTGCGCCTGTTTCCGGATGCGCCCGCCATGGCGGTCGAGACCGTGCTGAAGGAGCGCCTGATGGTGGCCATCAACCGCGACAACGAGCTGTCGCGCCACCGCGAGATCGCCCTGCGCGCCTTCGTCGGCCAGCCGCTGATCCTGTTCCCCAGCTCGCCGCGCCCCAGCCTCGGCGACCACATCGTCGCGTTGTGCAACCGCGAGGGTTTCACGCCCCGCGTGGTGCAGGAAGTGGAGGACGTCGTCACCAGCATCGCGCTGGTGTCCAGCGGCTTCGGCATCTGCGTCGTGCCGGAATGCGCCACCAGCCTGCGCCTGCCGCGCGTGGTCTACCGCCCGCTGAAGGGCACGGACCAGATCATCGAGCTGGCCTGCGCCTACCGCCCCGACGACCGCTCGCCGATCCTGCAATCCTTCCTCGAAGTGGTGCGCCAGTTCCGCAGTGCCAACGAAGCGTGAGCAGGATGGACATTTCCGCCGTACCCGCCTTCGACCTGCTCATCGTCGGCGCCGGCATCAACGGCGCGGGGCTGGCGCGCGACGCCGCCGGGCGCGGGCTCAAGGTGCTGCTGGCCGAGCAGGGCGACATCGCCGGCGCCACCTCCTCGGCGTCGACCAAGCTGATCCACGGCGGCCTGCGCTACCTCGAGCGTTGCGAGTTCGGCCTGGTGCGCGAGTCGCTCGCCGAACGCGAGACGCTGCTCGCCATCGCGCCGCACCTCGTGCGCGAGCAGCGCTTCGTCATCCCGCACGCGTCCGATCAGCGTCCGCGCTGGATGATCCGCCTCGGCCTCGCGCTCTATGACCGCCTGGCGCGCGGTTCGAGCCTGAAGCCGGCCGAGGCGCTGGCGCTGCGCGGCACCCCCTTCGGCGAACCGCTGCAGCCGGTGTTCGCGCACGGCTTCGCCTTTTCCGACCTCGCCACCGACGACGCGCGCCTGACCCTGCTCAACGCCGGCTCCGCGGCGGAGCTCGGCGCGCAGGTGCTGACGCGCACGCGGCTGGTCGGGGCGCAACGCGCGGGCGGCGCCTGGCGCGCCGTGCTGCAAACCCCGGAAGGCGCGCAGCGGGAATGCGCGGCGCGCATCCTGGTGAATGCCGCCGGCCCCTGGGCCGCCCAGCTTCATCGCACCCTGGGCGGCAGCGGCGGCGCGAAGCTGCGCCTGGTGCGCGGCAGCCACATCGTGGTGCCGCGCCTCCACGCCGGCGAGCAGGCCTACCTGCTGCAGAACGAGGACCGCCGCATCGTCTTCGTGATTCCCTTCGAGGACGCGTTCAGCCTGGTCGGCACGACCGAATCGACGGTCGACACGCCCGCCGCGACAGGAGGTGCCGACGCGGGGGAAGTCGCCTACCTGTGCGCTGCGGTGAACCGCTACTTCAGGGGCCGCCTCGATCCGGCGCAGGTGGCATGGTCGTTTGCCGGCATTCGCGCGCTCTACGACGACGGCAGGGAGGAAGCTTCCGCCGTCAGCCGCGAGTGCCGGGTCGTGGTCGAAGGCGAAGCCGGGCAAGTGCCGCTCATATCGGTTTTCGGCGGCAAGCTGACGACCTATCGCCGGCTCGCCGAGCGCGTGCTGGACCGGCTCGGGCCCTGGCTGCCTGGCCTGCGGCCGTCCTCGAGCGCGCGGGTGCACCTGCCCGGCGGCGGGCTTGGCAGGAGCGGCCTGAACGGCCTGCTGCTGGCGCTGGCGCGGCGCCATCCGAAGCTGCCCCCCGAGTTGCTGCATGCCCTGGCGCGACGCCACGGCACGCTGGCTGCGCGCGTGCTCGGGCAGGCGCAGACGGAAGCGGAACTGGGCGAACATTTCGGCGGCGGCCTGTATGCTGCGGAGGTGGATTACATGATTGCAAACGAATGGGCACGCGAGGCCGACGACATCCTCTGGCGGCGCACGAAGTGCGGCCTGCGCATGGATGCGGCAGGACAGGGGCGGCTGGCCGATTCGATCGAATCGATGCGCAGGGCGGCATGAGCGGCGTACGGCGCTGGCGCTGGCTGGCACTCATCGCCCTTGCCGCCGCCCTCGTGGCCGAGGCGCTGTGGCGCAGCGGTGCGCTGAGTCCGATCGAACAGCGCCTGCAGGACGCCTGGTTCCAGTGGCAGGACCGGCGCGCCGAGGCGCGCCATGTCGTCATCGTCGGCATCGACGAGGAGACGCTGGCAGCCTTTCCCGACGACCCGATGGTGTTCTGGACGGACCGCCTCGCCGTGGCCGTCGGCCGTCTGCAGGAAGCGGGCGCGCGCGTCGTCGGCCTCGACATGCTGCTCAGCATCAGCCCGGAGCGCTGGCTGGGCAAGCTCGGGGGCGAGCTGCAGCGCGCGGCACGCGACTACGACCGGCCCTTCCGCGAGGCGGTGCACGGCGGGCACCTGGTGCTCGCCGCAACCCGCTCGGGCGACGGCACGCGCGAGACGGACTACCTGCTGCCCAGCCCGGACTACCTTCTTGCCTTGCCGGATTTCGACATCCCGCGATTCATCGGCCTGGGCGACCTGCTCGACGAGGGCGACGGCGTCATCCGCCGCTACTTCGTCGCCCCGGTGGCAGGCATGGGCGCGACCCCGCCCGGAACGGGCGTGCCGGTGCTGGGCCTGCCGGCGCTGGCGGCGGTGCGCGCCGCCGGCCTCGATCCCTCCGCCGCGGAGTGGTCCCTGGGCGGCAGAAAAGTCAGCCTCCGCGACACGGCGGTACCCGTGCCCTATCTCGGCCCGCCGGGCACGTTTCCGCGCATCTCACTGAAAGACCTGCTGGCGCCCGGCGCGCTGTCGGAGGCCTTGCGCGAGCGGGTGCGCGGCAAGGTCGTCCTGATCGGGGCGACGGCGTCCGGCCTCAACGACGAGCACTTCACGCCGTATGCGACGCGCTTCCTCGGCGGGCGCGGCCCGCTCATGAGCGGCGTGGAGGTGCATGCCAACGTTGCCGAAGCGCTGCTTTCCGGCGCGCACCTGACCGCGCTCGGCGGCGGCCTGCGCCTGGCGACGCTGGTGCTGTTCGCCGGCCTGGCGGTGGCAGCCTTTGCCGCCCTGCCGGCCTGGCAGGGCGGGCTGGCCTGGCTGGCCGGCGCGGGCGTGCTGGCCTTCTGCGGCTACCTCGCCTTCGGCGCAGGGGTGCTGATGCCGGTGACGGCGTATGGGCTGGCGGCGGGCCTTGCCCTGCTCGGCGTGCTGGGCTGGCGTCTGACCGGCGAGGAGCGGGAGCGGGCGCGCGTGCGCCAGATGTTCGGCCGTTACGTGTCGGACCAGGTTGTCGAGGCGCTGCTCGAATCGGGTAACCGGCCCGAGCTGGGCGGGCAGTCGCAGGCGATGACCGTGCTGTTCTCCGACATCCGCAATTTCACGACGATGAGCGAGCGGCTCAACGCCAAGGAGGTCGTCGAGATGCTCAACACCTACTTCGAGCGCGCCTGCGCGCCGATGCTGGCCGAGGGCGGCAGCATCGACAAGTTCATCGGCGATGCGATCATGGTCGAGTTCGGCTCGCCCCTGCCGGTTGCCGACCATGCGATTCGCGGCGTGCGCGCGGCGCTGGCCCTGCGCGCCGTCGCCGGGGAATTCGCCAACTGGATGCAGCAGCGCTTTCCCGGCCGCGACCTGCCGGAATTCGCCGTCGGCATCGGCCTGCACAGCGGCGAAGCGGTGATCGGCAACATCGGCTCGCCGGCGCGCATGGAATTCACCGCCATCGGCGACACCGTCAACCTGGCATCGCGACTGGAGGGCATGACCAAGCAGTTGGGTTGCGTTATATTGGCCAGCGAAGAGACGATCGCCAGCGCCGGCGCGGCGGTGGTCTGCGGCCGCAGCGAGGTCGTCACGGTCAAGGGCCGCGCGGCGCCGGTCAGGGTATTCGAAGTGCTGGAAGTGAAACCGGGGGGGAAATCATGATGCGTAAGGCATGGTGGGGCGTGGTGTGGATGGGCTTGCTGTCCGCCGGGGCCTGGGGCGCCGAAGTCGGCCTGGTTACGGCGGTGTCGGGCAACGTCAAGCTGCAGGAGGAGAAGGCCGCCGCCAGCGAGCTTAAAGCCTTCGTCAAGCTGCGCGCCGGCGACCGGCTGACGATGGAAGGCGCATCGCGCCTGCAGATGGTCTATTTCGAAGGTGGGCGCCAGGAAACCTGGCAGGGCGCCGGCCAGCTGGAAGTCGGCAGCGGAGCGAGCAAGGCAGTCAAGGGGGGACTGCAGCCCGAGGTCAGGACGCTGCCGGCGATTCTCGTCAAGCAGTTGTCAAAAACGCCGTCGCCCGACGGCAACGTCAAGGCCGGCATGGTGCGACTGCGCTCCATGCCTTCCGGCGGCACGCTGGAATCGATCGAGCGCAATTACGCCGACATGCGCAAGCAGGCAGACGCAGCCGACCGCAACCCGGAGCTCTACTTGCTGTCGGGCTACTTCGAACTGCGCGAATTCGATCGCGTCGAGCGCCTTCTGAGGGAAATGAACGAAAAAACCCCGAACGACCCGGAACTGCGCACGCTGAATTCGCTCTACTCCCGCGCCATCAACAATGCGAAAACGTCGTCGCGCTAGCCTGCCGCAGGCCCTGCTGGGTGGCCAGCGACTTCATGGCCGGGTGTACAGCCACGGGGCCGGGCGCAGCAGCTTCTTGCAGCCTTGCTGCAGGCCGGTTTTAGGCGTATAAAAACCCTCTTCCGTTCAGGGTCGCGCGGTTGCGGCCGGATCTTTCAGGCTTGAAGATTCGAAAAGGGGATAGACATGAAAAAGATCATCCTGCGCACCGGCCTGGCTGCCGGGCTAGCCGCCGCCGCCGGCGGCGCATGGGCGACGCCCTGCGACAGCGCCCTCTCCAGCTACGAGTTTTATGTTTCGACGGGCGATTCGAGCAACGCGGCCGCCATTGTTTCCAACCATCCGGAGTGCTTCCCGGGCGGACCGGCCGCGTCGGGCGTTCAAATCAACAATACGTCGTTTCTTCTGGCTTACGCGATATGGAATGCACTTGCCCTGCGCCAGTCCGTCGATGGGCCGACCGTTGTCGGCAGCGCCAATCTCAAGGGCATGGCCGCCGGTGCCGGTGTCGGCAAGTGGAATGTCTGGGGCAATCTGACCAACAACGATACCCGTCAAAGCTATACCGCGGCCAATGGGTTCAAGGCCAAGTACAACACGGATGTCATGACCAGCGTAATCGGCGTCGACTACGGGCTGTCGCCGACGATGGTGATTGGCGTCTCCGGCGCCTTCGACGACGGCGATGGCTGGGGACGGAACACGGCGCCCAGAACCACCCCGAACACGACCGACAGCAAAGGCTACCTGATCGCGCCGTACTTCGGCATGCAGTTGAGCAAGACGTTGGCGTTCGACGCCAGTGCCGGCCTGGGCAGGGGCAGAATCGACACGAACAACAATTCCCAGGCCAAGGCCAGCCGCTGGTTCGCCGCCGCCAACCTGACCTATAACCGCTGGTTCGACCGTTTCCAGCTCACCGGCAAGGCGAGCTTGCTGCATGGGGAAGAGGATTACGGCGATATCAAGGATCCATCCACCGGCCTCAAGTGGATCGGCACCGACGCCAGGAACACGATCGACCAACTGCGGCTCGGCGCCCAGGCCGGCTATTGGATGAACGGCGCCATGCCCTTCACCTCGCTTACCTATTCGAACGACCTGCGACGGAAAACCACCCAGTTCGGCTCGCCGAACAACCCGATCGGCCGGGATGCCTGGGTGTGGGCGCTTGGGGTGAATTTCTTCTCGCTGAAAGACGGCTTGACGGCGGGCGTTGCCTACAATCATGAATTCGGACGCAGTAATCAGAACAACCAAAGCGTCATGGCCAATATCAACCTCCGCTTCTGACGCCCGCTGGTCGTGTTTCCACGATCAGGAGCCGCGCATTTGTGCGCGGCTTTTTTATTGCTGGCCGGGGGATGTGCCGGCCAGCACGCTTCCTCCTTCGGCGGTTCGCGCGAAAGCCTGGAGAACTGGGCGCTGGCACGCGGCTTTCACGCGGAGACGATCGAAGCGGGGAGCTTCAGGATTTTTTCAATGCTGCGACGACCGTTCGCGGCGGCGACATTGCCGGTTTACATCGAAGGCGATGGCGCGCCCTGGCCGAGCGCCTTTCGGCCGCCGCGCGATCCGACGCCCTTGCGGCCAGTGCCGCTGCTGCTGGCCGATCGGGATCCGTCTCCGGCCGCCGCCTATCTTGGCCGTCCCTGCCAGTACCTCGGCGAGGAGGAGCGCAAACAATGCGGCAGCGGCTATTGGAGCGATCGCCGGTACTCGCCGGAAGTGCTGGAGGCCATGAATATCGCCGTGACCCGCCTCAGGCAGCGCGCCGGGGCGAGGCACGTCAGGCTCATCGGCTATTCCGGCGGCGGGGTGGTTGCCGCGCTGCTGGCGATGCGACGTGACGACGTGGCGGAATGGGTCACGATTGCCGCGCCGCTCGCGCTGTCCGACTGGACGGCGGCGCAGGGGCTGTCGCCGCTGACGGGCTCGCTCGACCCCCTGACGCAGCCGGCCTCGGCGATCACGCGCACGGCTACCCATTTCGCCGGAGCGAGGGATCCGATCGTGCCGCCGGCGATCGTGGCGCGTTTTGTCGGCGTGCATGGCGGCCGGCTGGAAACGCTGGCCGATTTCGACCATGATTGCTGCTGGGAGCGCGACTGGGCGCAGTTGTTGCGGCGCGTACCGGCTCGGGAGACTTTGCCATGAAGCTCAAATGCCTTCTCGCGGTTGCGGCAATGCTGATTGCCGGCATCGCCGGCGCGCAGGGTTTCCGGCCGCCGCCCTTTGCCGGCGGCATCCCCGGCAGGGCGCAGATGCAGGCCATCGAGCTGCAGCGCCATCAGGCGCGGACCCTGCTCTATCGCGAGGCGCTGGAAGAGCTGAAGCGCAACCCGCAGATTGTCGACGTGCGCGAGTGCGCGGCGGGCGAAGCTGACCAGTCCCTGTGCCTGCCGAAGGCCGCTGCGGGCGGCGTGCCGGCAGCGGTTGCCGCGCAGCCGACGGCGCGAAGGATCGCCCTGCTGATCGGCAACAACCGCTATCTGTCGCCGATCCCGTCGCTGGAGACGCCTTCCCGCGACGTCGATCAGGTTGCCGCATCGCTCAGGCGGAAACTCGGCTTCGAGGTTCGCGTGATCAAGAATGCGACGAAGTCGGATATGGTGCGGGCGGCTGCCGCCCTGGCGCGCGAGCTCGGGCCGGCCGACAGCGTCTTCGTCTATTACGCCGGCCACGGCTACCTGATGGACGACACCGGCATGGGCTACTGGATTCCGGTCGACGGCTCGGTAAAGACGGCGGCGCAGTGGATCTCGAACACCGACATTTCGAAGCTGCTGGCGGCGATTCCGGCGCGACAACTGATGCTGGTGTCCGACAGCTGCTTTTCGGGCTCGCTGGCACGCGAACAGGCGGTCACGGCGGATGCAGGGTCGCGCCAGGACTTCCTGCGCAAGCGCAGCGTCATCGTGCTCTCATCCGGCGGCGAGGAGCCGGTCTCCGACGAGGGCAAGGACGGCCACTCCATCTTCGCCTGGCATTTCCTGCGCTCCCTCGAGCGACTGGACGGAACGACGGCCGGTTTCGACGTCTATCGGACCGTCAGGAAGGGTGTCAGCGAGGATTTTCCGCAGCAGCCGCAATACGGTGCGGTGGTGTCCGCCGGGCATGAGGCGGGCGGCGAATTCCTGTTCGAGATGCCGGAGAAGTAGTGGCGGGCGGGGGCGGCGGCCCCCGCCGGGCTGAACCACGGATCAAAGCGGTTTCTTGAGGGTGATGGCGCCGCGGATTTCGGCGGCGTGGTAGCCGACGGCCTTGTCGTCCGGATAGAGTTCCTTCAGCCTGGCCTGCACCGCCGGGCTGACGCGGTCGCTGGTGCCGTGGCACTGCAGGCAGAGGTCCTGCGTCGGCAGGGCCTTCATGTAGCGGTACATCTTTTTGTCGCCATCCATGACGACTTCGCCCCTTTCCAGTCCGGTCGGTTTCTCGCCGGCGGCGGTGCGCTTGTCGAAATCCTTCAGCACGGCCTCCTCCCAGGCATCGGGAACGGCCTTCGGGTTGCGATTCTTCAGGCTGACGCGGCGTATCGCCCAGCCTGACTTTTCCGAGGCGGCCTTGGCCATGGCCGGCGCCTTCTCGCGGCAGACGCCGATGGCGCCTTCCGGGCCGGCCTTCTTGATCTCCTCTTCGAGCACGGTGAGCAGCTTCGGCGGGATGCCCGAGGCAACGCCGCGGGCTTCCTCGAGCAGCTTGGCATCATCGGCGGCAAAGGCGGGTGCGGCGGCGATGGCCAGCGCCAGGGGCAAGGCAATGCGAAGGGTTTTGTTCATGTGATCCTCCCGGGAAAAAATACGCGCCCCATTGTCCATGCTTGCCGTGGGGGCTTCTGTAACCTAAGTCACACAGGGTTGCACTTCTCCAGGTCGGCGAGGCGCCGTTCGAGGTCGTCCGCAGCGCGCCGGCTCGCATCGACCTCCTCGGCAAAGGCGGCCAGCGCCGCCTGGTCGATGCCGGCCGGCTGTTCGTAGCGCAGGTATTCCTCGACATTCTCCACCAGCCGCCGCGCGGCCTCGGCCCGGGCGGCGGCAAATTCGCCGGCGGCCTTGACGAGGCGGTGCGCGGCGATGTCGCCGACGACGCGGCTCAGGTCTTCCTCGGCGTCCCAGTCGAGGTTGCGCAGGACGAAGCCGAGCGCCTCGGCGAAATCGGCGCCGCCGGTGATGTGGGCTTCGCGCATCATTGCCTCGCGTCCTTGCCCCTGCAGCAGGGCCAGCGGCGCAGTGGCGGGCAGGACGATCTCGACGGCGGGCTCGCCCGTGCCGAGCGATTCCAGGCTGCCGTCCGGGGCGATGCGGAAGTCGAGCGGCAGCGGCCCGAGCACGAGGCGGGCGCGCTTGCCGGAGAAGGGGGCGAGCCTTGCGCGCGCCCAGGGTGCGGCGGCGAGAAGGTGGTTGAACGCTTGCAGGAGGGCCAGGTCGAGCATGACGGCTGAAATGAAACGGGGGCCCGCAGGCCCCCGATCCGGTTTGCAGCGTTTAGTTGACCTGCTGGATGCCGGCGACCGCCCAGCCGCGGCTGCCGTCGACCGGCTTGGTGAGGTGCCAGACTTCGTCGAAGGCCGCCGGTGCGGCGCCCTCGGTTTCGCGGATGGCACCATGGAAGCGCACGCTGGTGACGTACTGCTTGCCTTCCTCGGCGACGTCGAGCAACTCGGCGTTCAGCGTGACGACGTCGGTCTGCTGCGCGGCGTCGCCGCGCTCCTGCATTTCCAGCCTGATCTCGGCGAACATTTCCGGCGTGGTGAAATTGCGCACGTCCTCGATGTTCTTCGAGTCGTTGGCGGCCTGCAGGCGGACGAAGTTGAGCTTGGCCTGGCGCAGGAAGCCGTCGACGTCGAAGCCGGCGGGGATGCTGGCGGCGGCAGCAGGTGCCGCCGAACTGCCGGCGGCGGTTTGGGCCTCGAAGTGCATTGGCGTTGGGGCATTGCCGCCGCCGGCGTACTGCAGCGGCTGACTTTGCGGCATGCGGCGGCGGAACAGCAGCCGGATGACGAAGAACACCGCCATGCCGATGAGCAGCATCATGATGATCGAGGCGAAGCCTTCGCCCAGGCCGAAGTGCGAGAGCAGGGCGGCGAGGCCGATGCCGGCGGCGAGGCCGGCGATGGGGCCGAGCCAGCGGCTCATGCCGGAAGGCTGCGGCGCGGCGGCGGGCTGGGCCTGGGCCGGCTTGGCCGGCACGGCGTTCTGCGCCGGCGCGGTGGGCGATTTCGGCGTGATGCTTCGCTGCATGCCGGTGCTGCGGCCGCCACCGACACGGGCGGCCTCGGCATCGTTGACGACGAGGACAAGGCTGAATACGGCGGCGAAAAGGGCAATCAGTGCTTTATTCATGTTTTGTTCCTCTCAGAATTTGTAACCGCGGTGCAGGGCGACCACGCCGGCCGCCATGTTGAAGTATTCGACCTTGCCGAGGCCGGCTTGTTCCATCATGCCCTTCAGCGTTTCCTGGTCGGGATGCATGCGGATCGACTCGGCCAGGTACTGGTAGCTGCCGGGGTCGTTGACCACCTTGCTGCCGAGCCAGGGCAGGACCTTGAAGGAATAGAAGTCGTAGGCCGGCGCCAGCGGCTGCCAGACCTTGGAGAATTCCAGGATCAGCAGGCGGCCGCCGGGACGCAGCACACGCGCCATCTCGGTCAGGGCCTGCTCCTTGTGCGTCATGTTGCGCAGGCCGAAGGCGCAGCTGACGCAATCGAAATAGTCGGACGGGAAGGGCAGCTTCTCGCCGTCGCACTGGGCCGCCGGCATCATGTAGCCGTGGTCGATGAGGCGGTCGCGGCCGCGCACGAGCATGGCGTTGTTGATGTCGGTGAGCCACACCTGGCC
>JAEHDO010000068.1 GCA_016880375.1 Betaproteobacteria bacterium
GACGAAAAGGGCGCCACGGCGCTGCGCCTGAACGGCTACATCCCGCCGCACCAGTTCCATGCCGCGCTCGACTACGCCGGCGGGCGGCTGGAGAAGAAGCAGACCTTCACCGACTACCTGCTTGTGCGCGAGCCGGCGCCGGCGAGCGGCAGGCTGCACGATGCGCCGTGGCTGATGAAGGCGCCGCTGGACCTGTCGAAGCGCGACGGCCGGCCGCTGCTGGTGCTGTTCGAGCAGAAGGTCTGCGCCGGCTGCGACGAGATGCACGCCGAGGGCTTCCCGCGGCCGGAGGTGGCGGAACTGCTGAAGCGCTTCCGCACGGCGCGGGTGGACATCGCCGCGATCGAGGCCGTGAAGACGCCGGACGGCAAGTCGCTGCCGATGCGGGAGTGGGCGCGCAAGATGAAGGTGATCTACACGCCGAGCTTCGTTTTCTTCGACGCCAAGGGGCGCGAGGTCTTCCGCGTCGAAGGGTATCTCAGGCCTTTCCACCTCGCCTCCTCGCTCGACTACGTCGCCTCCGGCGCCTACAAAAAGCAGCCGGAGTTCCAGCGCTTCATCGAGGCGCGCGCCGCGGCGCGGCGGGCGCAGGGCGAGAAGATCGAGCTGATGAAGTAAGTCCCATCGCCCGCACGCGGTTCAGTGGATTTCGCCTTGCGCGTCTTCCAGGGGCCAAAGCTGATGCGCGTCGAGCAGCAAGCGGTAGCGCGCCTCGTTGGCTTCGAGCTGCGCCTGGGTCGCCGCCAGCCGAGCCTCGATGGCCTGACGACGCGCCGTCTGCAATTCGCCGAACTGCCCCTCCCCCAGCCGCCAGGCCTTGTCGAGAAGGCGCGCATTCTCTTCCATGCGCGCCGCGACGTCGGCCAGCCGCCGCCACTGGTCAAGGGTGCTCTGCGCAAGGCTCACGGTGCGGCGCGCCTCTGCTTCGGCGCGGGCAAGCACATGCGCTTCGCGCGCGGTGGCCGCCGAGGCTTCGGCAAATCCGGCGCGGGCGGTCGCCGCACGGGCGCTGCCCGGCAGCGGAATGGTCACCTGCACGCCGACGACGCGTTCCTGGCCGTCTCGCTCGGTGCTCATACGAAGCCCCAGGGTCGGATCCGGCAGGCGGTCGGCCTCGAGGCGTTGCGCGGCTAGCAAGTTGCGCCGCGAGGCCGCACGCGCCACCTTCAATTCGTGGTTGTTCGCAAGGAGACGCTCGCGCCATTGCTCCAGGGCACCTTCCATGGCCTGCGGCAGTGGCGGACTCATCTGTGAAGGCAGCGGTATGCCAGGGAAATGCTGCGAGAATTCCATCGCCGCCCGCTCGCGCCGCGCCTGCGCCTGCGCCAGCTGCGCCTCGGCCTGTGCAAGCTGCCCGCCGGAGAGCAACGCTTCCAGTTTCGCAGCGTCGCCGGCACTGACTCTCTTGTTCACCACCTCATGCTGGCGCTGCAGCAGCGCGACTTGGGCGGCCCAATCGTTCGACGACGCGGCTTCGCGCTGCCATTCGTACCAGCGCCCGAGCAGCAGCCGCGCGCTCTCGTGCAAGGCGTCGCCGAGCGCGTATCGCGCCTGCTCGACGCCGGCGATGCCCAGCTCTGCATCCTTGGCGGCCTTGCCCGGCAGGCGGATCGGACGCTCGATGCCGATCTCGTGCTCGCGGTAGTTCTGGTCGAGCGGGCGATCATGCCGCCGCTGGCTGGCGAGCTTCAGGGCAAACTCGTGCGAGCCGGCGTCCAGCCGGTCGCGCTGCGCTTCCTCGGCCTGGACGCCGGCGGCGGCGGCCTTCACCAGCGGATAATTGCGCAGCGCCTTCTCGACAAGCGCGGCCGGCGGCAGGTCGGGCGGGTCGGCGGCGAAGACCGCGCAGGGCCACAGCAGAACCATCAGCGTGCGCTTCATGCGAGGCTCCCCGTGGCGGTCACCGGGGTCAGCCACCACAGCACCTCATGGCTGGGCAGGTCGGCGCGCAAATCCCCGATCAGTTCCTCGACGTGGCTGTCGTCCATGAGAATCTCGATCCGCAGGCGCTCGGCGTGGCCGCGCACCTGCTCGGCCGGACTGGCAATGCTTTGCGGATCGCCATGGCCCTCGATGCGGCAGGTGGTAAAGGGGCCGACCCATTCCGGGTGCTGCAGCAGGTGGTCGAGAACGCGTGCCTCCAGCGTCTTCGGCAGGGTCAGCCTGAGGCAGGCATTGAGGCGCTTGTTCATGATTCGCTCCCCCAGCGTTGGTAGAGAATGGGCAGCATCACCAGCGTCAGCAGCGTCGAGGTGATCAGCCCGCCGATCACCACGATGGCCAGCGGCCGCTGGATCTCCGAGCCGGGCCCGCTGGCGAACAGCAGCGGCACCAGGCCGAAGGCGGCGATCGAGGCGGTCATCAGCACCGGCCGCAGACGGCGCCGGGAGCCCTCGACCACCACGCGGTCGAGCGGCATGCCCTGATCGCGAAGCTGGTTGAAATGGGAGATCAGCACCAGTCCGTTCAGCACGGCGATGCCGAGCAGCGCGATGAAGCCGACCGAGGCCGGCACGGAAAGGTATTCGCCGGCGATCAGCAGGGCGAACACGCCGCCGATCAGCGCGAAGGGGATGTTCACAAAGACCATCGCCGCCTGGCGCACGGAGCCGAAGGTGGTGAACAGGATGTGGAAGATCAATGCCAGAGCCACCGGCACGACGAGCATCAGGCGCTTGGCGGCACGCTGCTGGTTCTCGAACTGGCCGCCCCAGGCCAGCCGGTAGCCGGCAGGCAGCGGCACTTCGGCAGCGACGCGCGCCTTGGCCTCCTCGACGAAGCCCACCAGATCGCGCCCGGTGACGTTGGCCTGGATCACGACCAGCCGCGCGGCGTTCTCGTGGTCCACCTTGACCGGTCCGGCGACCCTCTTGAGGCTGGCGACGGCGGACAGCGGCACGCTCTCGCCGTTGGCGAGGGCGAGATGGACGCCGGTAAACAGGGCCGGCGACATGCGCACTTCGTCCGCGCCGCGGATCAGCAGCGGCGTGCGACGCCCGCCCTCCAGCACGATGCCGAGGGCCTGTCCCTCGACCTGGTCGCGCAGCGCCGAGGCAATGTCCTCGATGGAGAGGCCGAAGCGTCCGGCCATCAGGCGGTCGACCTCGACGGTGAAGTACTGCACGCCCTCGTTCTTGACGGTGAGCACGTCCTGCGCACCGGGCAGGGTCTTCAGCAGCGCCGCAATGCGTTCGGCGAGGGCGTTCAGTTCGCCCAGGTCGGTGCCGTAGATCTTGACGGCCAGGTCGCCGCGCGTGCCAGTCAGCATCTCGGAGACGCGCATCTCGATCGGCTGGGTGAAGGCGACGTCCATGCCGGCGAACTCGCTCATCACCTTGCGGATTTCGTCGGTCAGCCATTCCTTGTCCGGATTGCGCCATTCGCTGCGCGGCGCGAGCACCAGAAAGCTGTCGGTCTCGTTGAGGCCCATCGGATCGAGCCCCAGCTCGTCGGAGCCGGTGCGTGCCACGACGTCGCGGATTTCCGGTACCCGTTCGAGCAGCGCCTTCTGCACGGCGAGGTCGGTGCGCGCGCTCTGCTCGATGCTGATGGAAGGCAGCTTGGCGAGCTGCATCAGGATGTCGCCCTCGTCCATGGTCGGCATGAAGGTCTTGCCGAGCAGGAAGAAGGCGCCGATGGTGGCGGCCAGCAGCGCGACAGCCGTGACGATCACCTTGCGGGCATTGGTCAGGCTCCAGGCCAGCAGCGGTTCATAAAGGCGCATGGCCTGGCGCGGCAACCAGGGCTCGTGGTGTGCCGTGGTTGTCTTCAGCAGGAAGGAACTCAGCACCGGAATCACCGTGAGGGACAGCAATAGGGAGCCGGACAGGGCGAAGATGATGGTGAGCGCGACAGGAATGAAAAGCTTACCCTCCAGCCCCTGCAGGGTGAGCAGCGGCAGGAAGACGATGACGATGATGACCATGCCGGAAAAGACCGGGACGGTCACTTCGCCGACGGCACGGTAGATGCGGTGGAGAAACGGCAGCCTGGACTGTGCCGCCGCACGCGGATCGTCGACCAGCTGGCTCTCGATGTTTTCGACCACCACCACCGCGGCGTCGACGAGCATGCCGATGGCGATGGCCAGGCCGCCCAGGCTCATCAGGTTGGCCGACATGCCGAAGGCCTGCATGAGTATGAAGGTGACCAGCGCCGCCAGCGGCAGCACGCAGGCCACGGCCACTGCGGCCCGCAGGTTGCCGAGGAAGGCGAGCAGCAGCACCAGCACCAGCACGATGGCCTCGGCCAGCGCCTTCGACACGGTGCCGATGGCGCGATCGACGAGGGCACCGCGGTCGTAGAAGATTTTGGTCGTCACGCCGGTCGGCAGCGAGGGCGCGATTTCGGCGAGCTTGGCGCGCACGCCTTCGACCACCTGCCGGGCGTTGGCGCCGCGCAGGCCGAGCACCAGGCCTTCGACCGCCTCCTCCCTGCCGCCGTGGGTGACGAAGCCGTAGCGTGTCAGGCTGCCGATGCGCACCGTGGCGACGTCACCGACGCGGGTGACGTGCGGAGGATGCGATGTGTGCGGGTCGGGCACCAGGATGGCGCGCAGGTCGTCGAGCGTCCTGACGCTGCCCTCGACGCGCACCAGGAGGGATTCCTCGCCTTCGGCCAGGCGCCCGGCGCCGTCGTTGCGGTTGTTGGCCTCGATGGCGCGGCGCAGGTCGGCCAGGGTCAGGCCGCGCGCCTTGAGCGCCAGCAGGTTGGGCACCACCTCGAAGCTGCGGACGTGGCCGCCGAGGGCGTTCACGTCGGCGACGCCCGGCAGGGTGCGCAGTTGCGGGCGGATCACCCAGTCGAGCAGGCTGCGCTTTTCCGCCAGGGAAATATCTCCTTCGATGGTGAACATCAGCATCTCGCCGAGCGGCGTGGTGATCGGCGCCAATCCGCCGGAGACATCCGCCGGAAAGTCCTTCATGGCGCTGGCCAGCCGCTCGGTGACCTGCTGGCGCGCCCAGTAGATGTCGGTGCCGTCGGCGAAGTCGAGCGTGATGTCGGCGATGGCGTACTTGGCCACGGCGCGCAGCGCACGCTGGCTGGGGATGCCGAGCATTTCGAGTTCGATCGGCGTCACGACGCGCGCCTCGACCTCTTCCGGGGTCATGCCCGGTGCCTTGACGATGATCTTGACCTGGGTCGACGAGACGTCGGGGTACGCGTCGATCGGCAGCACACGAAAGACGTAGACGCCGCCGCCGATCAGCAACAGCGTGGCAATGATCACCAGGAGGCGCTGGGTCAGCGCGAACTCGACGAGTTTCTGCAGCATGGCTATTTGCTCTCGCCGGCGCCCAAGCCCAGCCAGATCGCCTTGAGCGTGGCCACGCCCTTCACGGCCAGCCGGGCGCTGCCGTCCAGCTCGGCCGCCACGAGCGCGCCTTCGGGCGCCTCGTCCATCACCTTGACGTCCACGGGCCGGTAACCGCCGGCCGTCTCGACGAACACCCAGGCCTTGCCCTGGTGCCGCGTCAGTGCGCCGACAGGTATCCGCCAGCTTCGGTCGCCGGGCTGCCTTGATGGCATCAGCACCGCCTGGATGTACTGGAAGGGTTTTACGCACCCTTCGGGGCGGGAGAGCTCCGCGCGGATCAGCAGGGACTGGCTGGCCGCCTGCATGTGCGGGGCGATCAGCGCCACCCGGCCGGTATCGGCGCATCCCGGCACGGACACCGCATCGCCGACCGACAGCCCCGCCGCCTGGGCGGACGTGGCCTGGATCTCGAGCCACAGCGGAGTCAAGCGACCAAGCTTGAACAACGGCGTTGCGGCATCGACGCGCTGGCCGGGCTGGGCAGCCGCATCGAGGATGACGCCATCGAAAGGCGCGCGGATCTCGGCGCTGCCGGACATCGACGCGGCGCCCGTGCCGGGCTCGGCCGCACCGGCCATGCGCAGGGCCTGGCGCTTTTCGGCGAGCTGCATGGCGGCCTGGCGCTCGGCGGCGCGTGTCGCCGCCAGACGTCCCTGGGCAATGATGCCGTCGGCAAACAGGCTTTCATCGCGGCGCAGGTTTTCGACGGCGAGGCCGGCCTGGGCCTGGGCCTGGGCGAACTCGCGCTGCAGTTCGAGCAGTTGCGCGCCCTGCAGGCGGACCAGAGACTGGCCTTTCCTGACCGTCTCGCCGTAGGCGACCTTCATCGTGCTCACCATTGCCGACAGCGGCGAGGCAATGACTTCGATCTGTGCCGGCGGCACCACCACCTGGGCCGGTAGGCGAATGCCTCCGCCGCCCTTCAGGTCCGATAGTGCGGCGGAAACCACGCCGGAACGGACAGCCTGATCCGGCGTCAGGCGAATCACGCCCTCTTCGGCCAACACGGTTGCCGACAGCATCAGCGTCAGGAGGTAAATGGGAAGATTGCGCATGGATGTCATTTGTATTTGTTCAATTTTAATCCTGATTACCAATGAAGCTCAGCACGCCATCCCGTCAGCCTCACACTCGTCATACCGGCGAAAGCCGGTATCCAGTGCGGCCACTATCGACACGACAGCCGTATTCTGGTTACCGGCTTTCGCCGGTATGACGATTTGATCTATGCCCCCGGCCGATAGACAACTGATGCAAGTATGGCTGAGTCTCATGGGTAATCAGGATTTTAATTATAGGTCCTCAACATTAAGGCAATCTTAATTGACCCGGACATGAGTAAATGAAAAGGCCGCCGGGTCATTGACCGGGCGGCCCTGGAGGGAATAGAGGAGGAGCTTCAGCGCTTGACCTTCATGATGCCGAGCGCGCCCATCACCATCTTCTCGAAGACGGGTTCCGAGCTGCCCTTCTTCATCTTGCGCAGGAAGTACTTCTCGAACGCGATCTTGGCGAGGTGCACCCACTTGCCCTCGGAGAACCAGTTGACGTTCCTCGGCGGAATCTGCGGCAGGGCGACGAAGGCGACGCCGGTGTCGCCGAAGTCGGCCAAGCACACGGCGTTCCAGGTCGCCTTCTCGTAGGGCGCCTTGCCGTCGAGCTCGGCGCGGATGTTGTGCACCGTGGCGGTGACCATCGACTCGATCATGTAGCCGGTCTTCGGCACGCCGGTCGGCACCGGGGTGGGCTCGGGCGGCGCGATGGCGATGCAGACGCCGACCGCGTAGATGTTCGTGTACTTCGGATTGCGCTGGTGCTGGTCGACGACGATGAAGCCGCGCGGGTTGGCCAGGCCCTCGA
>JAEHDO010000423.1 GCA_016880375.1 Betaproteobacteria bacterium
ACGGTCCGCACCGGCCAGTCGGCGAAGCGGTCGCTGAAGGTGTTGAAGTGCTGCTCGGCGAGCAGCGTGGTCGGCGCCAGCACCGCCACCTGCTTGCCGTCCATCACCGCGGCGAAGGCGGCGCGCAACGCCACCTCGGTCTTGCCGAAGCCGACGTCGCCGCAGACCAGGCGGTCCATCGGCTTGCCGGACTTCATGTCGTCGATGACGGCCGTGATGGCGGCGGCCTGGTCGGGCGTCTCCTCGAAGCCGAAGCCGTCGGCGAAGGCCTCCAGGTCGTGTTCCTTGAAATTGAAGGCGTGGCCCTGGCGCGCGGCGCGACGGGCGTAGAGGGCGAGCAGCTCCGCCGCGGTATCGCGCACCTGTTGCGCCGCCTTGCGCTTGGCGCGGTCCCAGCGGTCGGTGCCGAGCTTGTGCAGTTCGACCAGCTCCGGCTCGGAGGCGCTGTAGCGCGAGATGAGGTGCAGCTGCGCCACCGGCACGTAGAGCTTGTCGCCGCCGGCGTATTCGAGGTGCAGGAATTCCGTCTCGCCCTCGCCGAGGTCGAGGTGCACCAGCCCATGGTAGCGGCCGACGCCATGGCTCTCGTGCACCACCGGGTCGCCGATCTTCAGCTCGGTGAGGTCGCGCAGCCAGCCTTCGAGGCTGGCGCGGCGGGCATCCGTTTTGCGTCCGCGCGGGCGGGCGGTGGCGGCGTAGAGCTCGTTTTCCGTAAGCAGTGCAACGCCTGCCTGCGGCAACAGGAATCCTGCTGACAACGGCGCCACCGCCAGCATGAGCTTTTCAGTTGCGTTCGCGAAGGCGGCGAAATCCGCGCAGGGCACGGGTTGCAGGCCGTATTCGGCGAGGTACTGCAGCAGGGTCTCGCGCCGGCCGGGCGATTCGGCGAGCAGCAGGATGCGGCCGGGGAAGTTCGCGGCGAAGGCCTTCAGCTTGTGCAGCGGATCGTCGGCGCGGCGCTCGACGGCGACGTCGGGCAGCGGCGCGGCCGGCGTTTCCGCCTCCTCTGCGCCGGCTGACAAAGTCAGTCTCCCCAATACGGCGGCGGCGACGAAGAACTGCTCGTCGGAAAGGAACAGCTCCTGCGGCGGCAGCAGGGGACGGCTGCGGTCGCCGCCGAGCAGGCGGTAGCGCGACTGCGTATCGGCCCAGAACTCGCGGATCGCGCCTGACACGTCGTGGTGCAGGCACAGCACGGTGTCCTGCGGCAGGTAGTCGAAGACCAGCGCCGTCCTGTCGAAGAACAGCGGCAGGTAGTACTCGATGCCGGCCGGCGCGATGCCGTTGGTGACGTCCTTGTAGATCGGCGAGCGCGACGGGTCGCCCTCGAAGGTCTCGCGGTAGCGGCCGCGGAAGCGCGTGCGGCCGGCCTCGTCGAGCGGAAACTCGCGCGCCGGCAGCATTCTGATCTCCGGCACCGGGAAGACCGTGCGCTGCGAATCGACGTCGAAGCTGCGCAGGGTCTCGACCTCGTCGTCGAACAGTTCGATGCGGAAGGGCAGCGCCGAGCCCATCGGGAAAAGGTCGATCAGCCCGCCGCGCACGCTGTACTCCCCCGGCGAGACGACCTGGGTGACGTGCTGGTAGCCGGCCAGGGTGAGCTGGGCGCGCAGGGCGTCGACGTCGAGGCGCGCGCCCTGCTTGAGGAAGAAGGTGTGCGCCGCCAGGTATTCGGCCGGCGGCAGGCGGTGCAGGGCGGTGGTGGCCGGGATGAGGGCGATATCGCAGGCGCCGCGGCTGATCTCGTAGAGCGTCGCCAGGCGTTCGGAAATCAGGTCGTGGTGCGGCGAGAGCGTGTCGTAGGGCAGGGTCTCCCAGTCCGGCAGCAGGTGCACGCGCAGCTGCGGCGCGAACCAGGCGATCTCCTCCTGCAGTCGCTGGGCGTCGAGCGGATTGGCCGTGACCACCGCCAGCATGCGGCCGCCGCCCGCGGCCTGCGCCAGGGCGAGCGCATCGGCCGAGCCCGCCAGCACGGGCAGGTCGAGGCGCGTGCCGGGCCTGGGCAATGCGGGCAGCTGCGGCAGGAGCGCAGGGGAGGCGGCGGTCATGGGAGGCGAATCGGGAGGGCTTGCAAAACGCGGCTTTTCAAAGTGCGAATTATACCGGTCTGGACAGGCGATCAGGGCGGGGTTAAGGTGCATCGGGCATAGGGAGAAACCATGATTTTCAGCAACAGGGAACAGGCCGCCCGTCAATTGGCGGAGAAGCTCGCCGCCTACAAGGGCCGGCATCCGCTGGTGCTTGCCATCCCGCGCGGCGCCGTGCCGATGGCGAAGATCATTGCCGAAGCGCTGGGCGGCGAATTCGACGTGGTGCTGGTGCGAAAGCTCGGCGCGCCGGGCAACCCGGAATTCGCCATCGGCGCCATCGACGAGACCGGCTGGGCCACCCTCGGCCCGTATGCCGCCATGGCCGGCGCCGATGCCGACTACATCGAGCGCGCCAAGGCACGCGAGCTGGAGACCATCCGCAGGCGCCGCGCCCAGTATTCGCCGCTGCATCCGCCCATCGATCCCGCCGGCCGCATCGTCATCGTCGTCGACGACGGGCTGGCGACCGGCTCGACCATGCTCGCCGCCCTGCATGCCCTGCGCCAGCGCCAGCCGCAGAAGCTGATCTGCGCCGTGCC
>JAEHDO010000424.1 GCA_016880375.1 Betaproteobacteria bacterium
CCCAGCATGCCGAGGCCCACGCCGGCGCGCGAGCGGGTGAACACCAGCCCGAGCAGCAGGGCGATGCTCGTCGCCGCCAGCAGGGCCGTGCGGTTCATGCGGAATTCCTGCGAGAACAGCGCGCCCAGGCGCTGGCGCAGGCCCTTGCCGCGGTGATGGCTCAGGCCGGGGCCGCCGGGATGCACGTTCATCGCCAGCAGGGCGAGGGCCAGCGGCAGGGCCATTTCCAGCAGGCCGGCGAGGTGGTCGGGGTTGGCGTAGGTGCCGATGCCCCGCGCTGTCTGCTCGCCGGCGAAGACGACGCCCGTCGATCCCGTGCCGTACTGCGCCAGGCCGATCAGCGCCTGCACCACCGCCATGGCGATGAACAGATGCGCCAGCGTCCTCAGCTTCGCGTCCGGCAGCGCCACGGCGGTGAGGAAAACCGCCAGCGGCGGCAGCAGGGCCAGCCCGGCGGCCTGCGTCGCCCAGGGAATCAGCGAGACGCCGCGGGCGCCGGCTTCGAGGCCGATGGACGCCAGCGCCGCGGCATAGAAGTCGCGGCCGGGCAGGACCGTCCAGAGCGAGGCCGGCAGCGGCAGCAATTGCAGCAGGGGCAGGGCCGCCAGGCCGGCGAGGGCGGCCAGCATGGCACGGGGCAGAAGCCCGGCAAAGGCCGGACGCAGCGCCGCCTGCGCCAGCAGCGCCAGCGCCGCCAGTTCGAGAACGAGCAGGGGAATGGGCCGGTTGCCGCCCTTGATCAGGGGGGCGAAAACGAGGACGGCGCCGAGCAGCGGCGCCGTCCAAAAAACAAGCCCCGCTTCTCGCGAAGCGGGGCGCATCGAAACCGTCACGAATTGACGCCCGGCGCTAGAAGCCGCTGATCGGGCGATTGTCGCTGTTGCCGTGGTGGCAGATCACGCCGGTGGCGCACAGGACGCCCACGCCCCAGGCGCCGAGGACGAAGTAATTGGGGTCGTCCTTGTTCGGGTTGCCTGGGCCGCCGCCGCTGCCGCCGGCATCCGTCTGGGTGGCGCCGATGGCCTGGGCATAGCGCAGCGGCTGCTGGCTGCCGCCGGTCTTGACGGCTTCCTTGCCGCAACCGGCCGCCTTGTCGAGCGCCAGCAGGCTGTTTTCCTTGAGCTGGGTGACGCAGCCATCCTTGTAGACCACCGCCGCGCTCGAACCGTTGAGCGAAATCACGCGATCGCCTTCGACGAGCGGCGTGCCCGGCTTGGCCGAGGTGAACCCCTTGCCCTTGTTCACCAGCACCTTGCCCTCCACGCTGGAGAGCGCGGCGAGCTGGATCGGTTCCGCCTGCGCGCCGGCATGAACGAGGCCGGCGACGAGGGCGACCGTCATGTAAGTTCTTTTCATGTTCCCGCAATTCCCTGATTTTATTGGTGCGATCTGATTGATGCCGTCCTGCACAATATTACACTATTCTAAGTACATTAAGGCAGAAAAATCCACCTCAGTCAAGGGACTGCTTCTCGATCGACAGGTCGTCAAACCAGATTCCCCCCCGCGCCACGAAATCCAGCGCCGCCCGCCCGGCCAGTTCCAGGCTCAGCACCTGCGCCGCGCAACCCTCGGCGTGCACGGTGAATGCCAGCGAAAAATGGCGCCACTGGTCGCTGCCGATAAAGCGCTCGCTCAGCGCCAGCGGCTCCTTCCCGCCGGCGCAGCGCAGCACCCACTGCAGGCCCTGGGCGGTTTCCAGGCTCTCCGGGCGCACCCGGCCGCGCAGGTAATACG
>JAEHDO010000069.1 GCA_016880375.1 Betaproteobacteria bacterium
GCCTCATCCGGGTTGTCCGGCAGCATGAAGGACCTGCCGCAGGTGATGGCCTCGCTCAAGCAGATGCTCAACGACGAGAACATGAAGCGGTTCGGCAACACGCTGGCCAACCTCGAGAAAGTCAGCGGCGAGGCTGCGCCCCTTGCTGCCGACCTGCGCAAGCTGGTCGCCAATCTGCAGGGGCTGACGAAGAAAATCGACGCGCTGGCGGGCGAAGCGGGGGGCGAGCTTGCGCAAACCACGCTGCCGCGACTGAATGTCCTGTTGCAGGAGCTGTCCGTCAATTCCCGCCAGATGTCGCGCCTGCTGGACCAGATCGAGGAATCCCCCAACATGCTGATATTCGGCCGAGAGGCGCGCCGCCCGGGGCCGGGCGAGGCGGGCTTCGCGGCGCATTGAGGATCCCCCATGCGGAAAACGTTCCTTCTCCTCTTCGTGCTGCTTCTCGCCGGCTGTGGCGCGGGCTCCAAGTCGATATCGAGTGTCGCCTACTACGATCTGGGCGCGGTGCAGCCGGTGCCGAACAACCGCATTGTCGCCAGCCTGCGCAGCATCGACGTGTTCGCTGTCTCCTGGCTGGATTCCTCGGCCATGCAGTACCGGCTGCTTTACACGGCCAACCAGCGGCGGCAGAACTACGCCGAGAGCCGCTGGGTGGCGCCGCCGGCGGAACTGGTCGGCCATGCCTTGCGCAAGCGCATGTTGTCCGGCGAGGCGAGCGGCGCCTGCCGCCTGCGCGTCGACCTGGAGGAATTCGCCCAGGCTTTCGACTCGGCCAGTGCCAGCCGTGCCGTGCTGGAGGCGCGGGCGCAGATCGTTGCACCGACTGGCGGCGACATCCTGGCGCGGCGCAGCTTCAGCCTGTCGCGTCCGGCCGGCAGCGCCGATGCGGGTGGCGGTGCAGTGGCCCTGGCCGCGGCGGTCGAGGCATTTTCCGCTGAACTGCATGACTGGCTGGGCGGGCTTGACCGGGCATCCGCGCCGGGATTGAATATCGCCCAGCGCTGCAAGGGTTGAGCTTCTCGCCGGGCAGCGTCCCAGCAACCCGGAGTGAGACCATGTCGGCAAATCCCTACACGACCGGCCTCGACAAGAATCCGGCCAACTACACGCCGCTGTCGCCCCTCTCGTTCATCGAAAGGACGGCGACTGTCTATCCCCGGCGCACTTCAGCCATCCACGGCACGCGCCGCTTCACCTGGGAAGAGACCTATGCCCGCTGCCGACGGCTGGCCTCCGCGCTGGCCGCGCGCGGCATCGGCAACAACGACACTGTCGCGGCGATGCTCTCCAACACGCCGGAAATGCTGGAATGCCATTTCGGCGTGCCGATGACCGGCGCCGTGCTCAACACCCTTAACACCCGGCTGGATGCCGAGACCATCGCCTTCATGCTGAATCACGGCGAGGCGAAGGCGCTGATCACCGACCGCGAGTTCTCGCCCACCGTAGCCAGGGCGCTGGCCCTGGCCGGGCGCGAACTGCTGGTGGTCGACGTGGACGACCCGGAATACGCCGGGCCGGGCGAGCGCCTCGGCAGCATTGAGTACGAAGTCCTCCTCGCCAGCGGCGACGCGCAGTTCGCCTGGCAGGGGCCGGCCGACGAGTGGGATGCCATCTCGCTCAACTACACCTCGGGCACCACGGGCAACCCCAAGGGTGTGGTCTACCATCACCGCGGCGCCTACCTCAACGCCACCTCGAACATCGTCTCCTGGGGCATGCCGCCGCATGCGGTCTACCTGTGGACGCTGCCGATGTTTCACTGCAATGGCTGGTGCTTCCCGTGGACCATGGCGGCGAATGCCGGCACCAGCGTCTGCCTGCGCCGCGTCGAGGCGAAGGCCATCCTCGACGCCATCCGCGAACATCGGGTGACGCACTATTGCGGCGCGCCGATCGTGCATTCCATGCTGATCAACGCCCCGGCGGAATGGCGCGAGGGCATTACGCACAAAGTCAGCGCCCTGGTGGCGGCGGCGCCACCGCCGGCCTCGATGATCGAGGGCATGAAGCGGATCGGCTTCGACATCACCCATGTCTACGGCCTGACGGAAACCTACGGGCCGGCCGCGGTCTGCGCCCGGCACCCGGAATGGGACGCGCTGTCGCTGGAGGAGCAGGTGCGCCTGAACGGCCGCCAGGGCGTGCGCTACCACCTGCAGGAAGGGGTCACGGTGATGGACCCGGAGACGATGCAGCCGGTGCCGCAGGACGGCGAGACCATGGGCGAGATCATGTTCCGCGGCAACATCACCATGAAGGGCTACCTGAAGAACCCCAAGGCCACCGCGGAGGCCTTCCATGGCGGCTGGTACCATTCCGGCGACCTGGCGGTGATGCAGCCCGACGGCTATGTCAAGATCAAGGACCGTTCCAAGGACGTCATCATCTCCGGCGGCGAGAACATCTCCTCGGTGGAGGTCGAGGACGTGCTCTACCGCCACGCTGCGGTGCTGGCGGTGGCGGTGGTGGCCGCGCCCGACCCGAAATGGGGCGAGGTGCCCTGCGCCTTCGTCGAGCTGAAGGAGGGCGCGCAGGCGACGGAGGCGGAATTCATCGACTTTTGCCGCGAGCGCATGGCGCGCTTCAAGGTGCCCAAGAAGGTGGTGTTCGGTCCGCTGCCGAAGACGTCCACCGGCAAGATCCAGAAATTCGTCCTGCGCGAGAAGGCGAAATCGACGCAGGCCATCGACTAAGGAGCTGAAACAATGAGTGCCGTCTTGCAATCCCCGAACGAACCCCTGCTGCTGCGCAGCGACGACCATGGCGTGACCACGCTCACGCTG
Source organism: Betaproteobacteria bacterium (assembly GCA_016880375.1). GTDB lineage: Bacteria > Pseudomonadota > Gammaproteobacteria > Burkholderiales > Rhodocyclaceae > Desulfobacillus. The sequence goes on from JAEHDO010000069.1 coordinate 2,790, forward strand.
AACCGCGCCAGCCAGTTCAATTCCCTTTCCGACGGGCTGATCGACGAATTGCAGGCGGCGCTGGATGCCATCGCCCAGGACAAGTCGGTGCGCGTCGTCGTGCTGGCCGGCGCCGGCAAGGCCTTCTGCGCCGGCCACGACCTGAAGGAGATGCGCTCCCAGCCGGACAAGGCCTACCAGCAGGCACTATTCAAAAAATGCGGCAGGATGATGATGAAGCTGGTCGAGCTGCCGCAGCCGGTGATCGCGCGCGTGCACGGCATGGCCGTCGCCGCCGGCTGCCAGCTGGTCGCCATGTGCGACCTGGCAGTGGCGGCGGATACGGTGAAGTTCGCCGTCTCCGGCGTGAACCTCGGCCTGTTCTGCAGCACGCCGGCCGTGCCGCTGGCGCGCAACCTGCCGCGCAAGCAGGCCTTCGAGATGCTGGTGACGGGCGAGTTCATGGACGCGCCGACGGCCCTGTCGCGCGGCCTGGTGAACCGCGTCGTGCCGGCGGATCGGCTGGATGCCGAGGTGAAGAAGCTGACCGATTCGATCCTCGCCAAGTCGCCGGCAGCGGTGGCGATGGGCAAGCAAGCCTTCTACCGCCAGATCGAGATGGGGCTGGACGGTGCCTACCAGTTGGCGGCCGAGACGATGGCCTGCAACATGATGGCCGAGGATGCACAGGGCGGCATCGACGCCTTCATCGCCAAGCAGCCGATGCCGCAGTGGAAAGGCAAGTAGCAGGGCTTGACGATTCCGGTTATCATGAATTTGTATATACATAAAATAACTGCCGGCAGGCAGAGGGTGGAGTGGCAGAGGACTACATTCTCGAGACAAGAAACCTCGTCAAGGAATTCAAGGGTTTCATCGCCGTCAATGACGTCAGCCTGAAAGTCAGGCGCGGGCACATCCACGCGCTCATCGGCCCGAACGGCGCCGGCAAGACGACGGTCTTCAACCTGCTCACCAAGTTTCTCGGCCCGACCCGCGGCAGCATCCATTTCAACGGTGAGGACATCACGCCGGAACATTCGGCTCAGATCGCCCGCCGCGGCATCGTCCGCTCCTTCCAGATTTCCGCCGTCTTCCCGCATCTGACCGTGCTGGAGAACGTGCGCATCGCGCTGCAGCGCAAGCTCGGCATCTCCTTCCAGTTCTGGCGCTCCGACCGGACGCTGGAGGCCCTCAACGGCCGTGCCCTGGAACTGCTGGCGCAGGTCGGACTGGAGTCCTTCGCCGACATGGTGGCCGTGGAGCTGCCCTACGGCCGCAAGCGCGCGCTGGAGATCGCCACCACGCTGGCGCTGGAGCCCGAACTGATGCTGCTCGACGAACCGACCCAGGGCATGGGCCACGAGGACGTCGACCTGGTGCGGGACCTCATCAAGAAGGTGTCGGCCAACCGCACGGTACTGATGGTCGAGCACAACATGGGGGTGGTGGCGGGCATTTCCGACACGATCACCGTGCTGGCGCGCGGCACCGTGCTGGCGGAGGGGCCTTACGCCGAGGTGTCGAAGAATCCGCTGGTGATCGAAGCCTACATGGGCAGCGCGCATTGATGACGAGCCCGACCGAGTATCTGCGCGTCACCGACCTGCACGCCTTCTACGGCGAGTCGCACATCCTGCACGGCATGGATTTCCGCGTGAACAGCGGCGAATGCGTAACCCTGCTGGGACGCAACGGCGCCGGACGCACGACCACGCTGAAGGCCATCCTCGGCCTCACCGGCAGGCGCACCGGCTCGGTGATGCTCAATGGCCGCGAGGTGACAGGCTGGCCAGCGCATCGCATCGCCCACCTGGGCGTCGGTTATTGTCCGGAGGAGCGCGGCATCTACGCCAGCCTGTCGACCGAGGAAAACCTGATGCTGCCGCCCCAGGTCGGCAGCGGCGGCATGCCGGTCGAGGAGATCTACCGCATGTTCCCCAACCTGGAGGAACGCAGGAAGAGCCAGGGCTCGCGGCTGTCCGGCGGCGAACAGCAGATGCTCGCCATGGCGCGGATCCTCCGCACCGGTGCCAGGCTGCTGCTGCTGGACGAGATCTCGGAGGGCCTGGCGCCGGTTATCGTACAGAAGCTGGCGGAAATTATCCGCAGCCTCAAGGAGAAGGGTTTCACCATCGTCCTGGTGGAACAAAATTTCCGCTTCGCCGCGCCGCTGGCCGACCGCATGTATATCGTCGAGCACGGGCGCATCGTGGCGGAAATCGGCAAGGACGAACTGGAACAGAAGCAGGCGTTGTTGCACGAGTATCTCGGTGTTTAACTGACAAGAGGAGAGAGAGATGAAACGCAAATTGATCTGCACATTGGTCGGTGCCGCGGTGATGTCCCTGGCGGCCGGCCAGAGTTTTGCCCAGAAGGCGCCTGCAGTGAAACTGTCCGGCGACATGGTGAAGATCGGCGTCCTCACCGACATGTCCGGCGTTTATTCGGATCTGGGCGGGCAGGGCTCGGTGACCGCCGCGCAGATGGCCGTCGACGACTTCAAGGCCCAGGCCAAGCCTTCCTGGAAGATCGAGCTGGTGTATGCCGACCATCAGAACAAGGCGGACGTCGGCTCCAACAAGGCGCGCGAGTGGTACGACACGCAGGGCGTCGACATGATCACCGATGCCCTCAACTCGGCCGTGGCGCTGGCCGTCTCCAAGGTGACGCTGGAGAAGAAGCGCATGCTGATCGATACCGGTGCCGCCTCGACGCGATTGACCAACGAGGACTGCTCGCCCAATACGGTGCATTACGTCTATGACACCTATGCGCTGGCCAATGGTCCGGGCAAGGCCGTTACCAAGCAGGGCAAGGACAGCTGGTTCTTCCTCACGGCCGACTATGCCTTCGGCCATTCGCTGGAAAAGGACACGTCCGATGCGGTGAAGGCCAGTGGCGGCAAGGTGGTCGGCGCGGTGCGCCATCCGCTCAATGCATCCGACTTCTCCTCCTTCCTGCTGCAGGCGCAGTCTTCCAAGGCGAAGGTGGTCGGCCTGGCCAATGCCGGCGGCGACACCATCAACTCGATCAAGGCGGCCAACGAGTTCGGCCTGACCAAGAACCAGACCATCGTCGGTCTGCTCACCACCATCATCGACATTCACGCGCTTGGCCTGCCGACCACCCAGGGCATGATGTTCACCGAGGGCTTCTACTGGAACCTCAACAATGACACGCGCGAGTGGAGCCGGCGCTTCTTCGGCAAGCACAAGAAGATGCCGTCGATGCTGCATGCCGGTACCTATTCCGCCGTGATGACCTACCTCAAGGCAGTGCAGGCGACGGGGACAGACGAGGCGGACGCGGTAATGAAGCACCTGAAGTCGACGACCATCAACGACATGTTCGCCAAGGGCGGCAAGGTCCGCGCGGACGGCCGCATGGTTCACGACATGTACCTGGTCGAGGTGAAGAAGCCGGCGGAGTCGAAGGAGCCGTGGGACTACTACAACATCAAGGCGGTGATCCCGGCCAGCGAGGCCTTCCAGCCGATGTCGCTGTCGCGCTGCCCGCTGGTGAAGAAGTAATCTGAGTTCCGAGCATGTCGGAGATCTTCGGCATCCCCATCCAGGCCTTCATGGGCCAGCTCATGCTGGGCCTGGTCAATGGCTCGTTCTACGCCACGTTGAGCCTGGGGCTGGCCGTCATCTTCGGCATGCTCAACATCATCAATTTCGCCCACGGCGCGCTCTACATGGCCGGGGCGATGCTGGCCTGGATGGGGCTGAACTACTTCGGCATCGGCTACTGGTGGTCGCTGCTGCTGGCGCCGCTGGGCGTCGGCGTCGTCGGCATCTTCATCGAGCGCAGCATGCTGCAATGGCTGTACAGGCTGGACCACCTCTACGGCCTGCTGCTCACCTTCGGCCTGGCGCTGATCCTCGAAGGCCTGTTCCGCGACCTCTACGGCGTGTCGGGCCTGCCGTACTCGATCCCGGAGGAATTCGCCGGCGCCTACAACCTCGGCTTCATGTTCCTGCCCAAGTACCGGGCGTGGGTGATCCTCGCCTCGCTGCTGGTGTGCCTGGCCACCTGGTTCGTCATCGAGAAGACGCGGCTCGGCGCCTACCTGCGCGCGGCGACGGAGAATCCCCAGCTCACCCAGGCCTTCGGCATCAACGTGCCCCTGATGGTGATGCTGACCTACGGCTTCGGTGTGGCCCTGGCGGGCTTCGCCGGCGTGCTGGCGGCGCCGGCCATGCAGATCAGCCCGCTGATGGGCTCCAACCTCATCATCGTCGTTTTCGCCGTGGTGGTGATCGGCGGCATGGGCTCCATCCTCGGCTCCATCGTCACCGGCCTCGGCCTCGGCCTGATCGAGGGCTTGACCAAGGTGTTCTACCCCGAGGCCTCCTCGACGGTGGTCTTCATCATCATGGCCATCGTGCTGCTGGTGCGGCCGGCCGGTCTGTTCGGGCGCGAGAAATGAGCAGATCGGCAATCGGCTATGGCATCTTGCTGGCGCTCATGCTGGTGGCGCCGGCAGTGGTTTACCCGGTGCTGGTGATGAAGATCCTCTGCTTCGCGCTGTTCGCCTGCGCCTTCAACCTGCTGATCGGCTATACGGGCTTGCTCTCCTTCGGCCATGCCGTGTTCCTCGGCACCGCCGGCTACGTCGCAGGGCACAGCATCAAGGTGTGGGGCTTTCCGCCTGAACTGGGGCTCATCGCCGCCGCGCTGGCCGCCGCTGGGCTGGGCTGGGTGATCGGCAGCCTGGCCATCCGCCGCTCCGGCATCTACTTCGCCATGATCACCCTGGCCCTGGCGCAGATGATGTACTTTTTTTTCCTGCAGGCGCCTTTCACCGGCGGCGAGGACGGGCTGCAGGACGTGCCGCGCGGCAAGCTGCTCGGCTTCATCGATCTCGCCGACGACTACAACCTCTACTACTTCGTCCTGGCGATCTTCGTCTTCGCCTTCTGGCTGATCCACCGCACCATCCACTCGCCCTTCGGCCAGGTGCTGAAAGCGATCCGGGAGAACGAGGCGCGCGCCATTTCGCTCGGCTACGACGTGGCGAAGTACAAGCTGCTGGCTTTCGTGCTCTCCGCCGGGCTGGCCGGGCTGGCCGGTGCCACCAAGACGCTGGTGTTTCGCTTCGCTACCTTGACCGATGCCCACTGGCATACCTCCGGCGAGGTGGTGCTGATGACGCTCCTCGGCGGCATGGGCACGGTGTTCGGCCCGGTGGTGGGCGCCGCCACCATCGTCACCCTGCAGAACGAACTGGCCGACAAGGTCGGCTCGCTCGTCACCGTCATCATGGGGGTGATCTTCGTCGTCTGTGTCCTGGCCTTTCGCCGCGGCATCGTCGGCGAGTTGGGAGCGCTCTACAAGCGAATGACCGGTAGGCGCTAGCCTGGTGCAGCTGTCATGCTAACAAGCGAGCGAGACTTCATGCCGGAAAACCCCTGCACGGTCGGCCTCGGCAAGAACGCGGCCAATGACACTCTGCTGTCGCCGCCCTCGTTCATCGAGCGGACGTCCACCGTTTGTCCGTAGCGCGCTTCAGTCATCCACGGCTCCCGTCGCTTCACACGGGGTGAGATCCAGCACGCTGCGGACGGACGCAAGGTTACGCCCCTGCCGTCGCGCAGGGTTATGGAACGCCGTTTCATCAGCCTGAAAGATGGCGAAAGGCGTGGGCGGCGATCATCCCTTCCTCGTTGGTGGGTATCACCCATGCGGAAACGCGGCTCCTTGCGCTGCTGATGCGCGGTCCGCCTTGCGCATTCGCCGCTGCGTCCGCATCCACTCCGAGCCATTCCGCATCGCGCATGATCCTTTCCCGGATGACCGCGGCGTTTTCGCCGACCCCTGCGGTGAACACCAGGGCGTCAAGGCCTCCCAGCGCCGCAGCCAGCGAACCCAACTCGCGGCGGATGCGGTAGCAATAGAGGTCCACGGCGAGTTTAGCCTTTGGAGAATCGCTGCCGAGCAGGGTGCGCATGTCGCTCGATATGCCGGACACGCCGAGCAGGCCGGACTGGTTATAGAGGAGCTTTTCGATGGCGCGCGCATCCATGCCGCGCTGATCCATCAGATACAGCACCACGCCGGGATCCAGGCTACCGGTACGGGTTCCCATCATCAGCCCTTCGAGAGCAGTGAAACCCATGCTGCTGGCGATGCTCGTGCAATTGTCCAAGGCGCACATGCTGGAGCCGTTGCCAAGATGCAGCACGACGGTTTTGCCGCGGGCGGCGCGCTCGTCATACCGGGGGAAGACCGAGGCGATGTATTCGTAGGAGAGTCCGTGAAAGCCATAGCGCCTCACGCCGGACTCGAAGAATTCCTCCGGCAGCGAGAACCGCTGCACGAGCTCGGCATTGGTGCGGTGGAAGGCGGTATCGAAGCAGGCGACCTGCGGGGTATCCGGCGCACGTTCCATCAGTATCCGGATCGGCGCAAGGTTATGGGGCTGGTGCAGCGGGGCGAGGGGGACGAGATGCCCGAGCTTGTCGAGCACGGCCTGGTCAACGCGAACCGGCGCGGCATATTCCGCGCCGCCGTGTACGACGCGGTGTCCCACCCCCCCAAGGCTATCGCTGGCAAGTACCTCGCGCAGGAAACCACGCAGGTGATCAAGCCCGCCGTCGTGGCCCAACTTGGCGCCTTCGCCCCAGGATTTTTCACTGACAACGGTGCCGGAGCGATCCTTGGCGATGAAGTGCGGAGCGTTGTAGAGGCCTTCCACCTGCCCCTTGAACGACAGTTGCAGCGGGTCGCCGGTGCCGGGGCTTTCGCGAAACAGTGAAAACTTGATGCTCGATGAACCTGCGTTAAGGACGGCGATGACTCTGGCCATTCAGGCACCTTTGTTTAAATCCAGAATCCATTTTAATGCCGTGGTAGTTGCATGTCGATGCGGAGCAGGTCACCTGCCTGATCAGTTTGCAATCCGGTCGGCGATCCAGCGCTTCATCTCGTCCATGTCGGCATCGAACTTGCCGCAACTCATCAGGCTCAGGCCGAATACGTAGGCGTAGAGCAGCAGGCTGCGGCTGGAAGATTCCAGCGGCGGCATGCCGCGCGCCTCGAAGCCCCTGCGGCCGAATTCCAGGCGGGCGGCGTCGACTGCCTCCACCACTGCGGCGGCGGCCGCATCGCGCCGCGCCCAGTCGCGCATGGCGATCTCGATCATCATGCCCTTGCGGTTGCGGTTGGCGCTGTAGACTTCGATGACGTGGTAGGCGCGCGGCAATTCCTCGCCCGGCGCGGCGCGGGTCTGCTTCTGGATGTCGCGGATGCGGCCCTCCTTCCAGGTTTCCAGCACGGCATCGAGCAGGTCGCGGCGGTCCTTGAAGTGCCAGTAGAAGCTGCCCTTGGTGACCTTGAGGCGCTTCGCCAGCACTTCCACGCGGATGCCGTCGACGCCCTTTTCGGCCAGGATATCGAGGGCGGCCTTGATCCAGGCGGCGCGGTCCAGCTGCTGTCGGTTCGGCTCGGGTTTGGCCATTGTCGTCGGGTGTATTGAAAAGACCGGAAGCTTGCGTTACGATAGCGCAATCCATACGGTAGCGTATGGAAGAATTCTGCCGGCAACCGCCGGCCGTGTCAAACCCTCCGGCCCGGTGCCATAATCCGCCGGAGGAGAGGCGGCCGCGCGGGGCGCGGCGTTCGCACTAACGCAAAGGAGAACAGGATTGAAGATCCTCGTACCGGTCAAGCGCGTCGTTGACTACAACGTCAAGGTGCGCGTCAAGGGCGACGGTTCCGGCGTGGACCTCGCCAACGTCAAGATGTCGATGAACCCCTTCGACGAGATTGCCGTCGAGGAGGCCGTGCGTCTGAAGGAAGCCGGCATCGCCACCGAGGTGGTGGCGGTGAGCTGCGGCATTGGCGCTTGCCAGGAGACGCTGCGCACCGCGCTGGCGCTGGGCGCCGACCGCGCCATCCTGGTCGAGAGTGATGCCGAGTTGCAGCCGCTGGCGGTGGCCAAGCTGATGCAGGCGCTGGCAGCGAAGGAAGGGCCGCAGGTCGTCATCTTCGGCAAGCAGGCCATCGACGACGACGCCAACCAGACCGGCCAGATGTTTGCCGCCCTGATGGGCTGGCCGCAGGCCACCTTCGCCTCCAAGGTTGCCATCGCCGACGGCAAGGTGACCGTCACGCGCGAGATCGACGGCGGCCTGGAGACTGTCGAGCTCAAGCTGCCGGCAGTGGTCACCACCGACCTGCGCCTGAACGAGCCGCGCTACGCCACCCTGCCCAACATCATGAAGGCCAAGAAGAAGCCGCTCGAGACGCTGAAGCCCGCCGACCTGGGCGTCGACGTCGCCCCGCGCCTGGCTACGCTGAAGGTGGTCGAGCCGCCCAAGCGCGCCGGCGGCGCCAAGGTGGCCGACGTCAAGCAGCTGGTCGACAAACTCAAGAACGAAGCGAAGGTGATCTGATGGCCATTCTCGTTATCGCCGAACACGACAACGCGTCGCTCAAGAGCGCGACGCTCAATACCCTGACCGCCGCGAAGAAGCTCGGCGGCGAAATCCACGTGCTGGTCGCCGGCCAGGGCTGCGCTGCCGCCGCCCAGGAAGCGGCCCAGTTCGACGGCGTCGCCAAGGTGCGCGTTGCCGACGCCGCGCCCTATGCCGAGCAGCTGCCCGAGAATCTCGCTGCGCTGGTCCATGCCAACGCCGCCGGCTACACGCACATCCTGGCGCCGGCCTCCACCTTCGGCAAGAACGTCCTGCCGCGCGTGGCGGCGCTGCTCGACGTGGCGCAGGTCTCCGACATCGTCGCCGTCGAATCCGCCGACACCTTCGTGCGCCCGATTTATGCCGGCAACGCCCTGGCGACCGTGAAGAGCGCCGATGCGGTAAAGGTCATCACCGTTCGCGGCACCGCCTTCGAAGCCTGCGGCAAGGGGGGCTCCGCCGCCGTCGAGCCGCTGGCCGCGGGTACCGACCTCGGCATTTCGAAGCTGGTCGGCCGAGAGCTGACGAAGAGCGCTCGTCCCGAGCTGGGCGCAGCCAAGATCATCGTTTCAGGCGGCCGCGGACTCGGCAACGGTGAAAATTACCGCAGCGTGCTCGAGCCGCTGGCCGACATGCTCGGCGCGGCGCTCGGCGCCTCGCGCGCGGCGGTCGATGCCGGCTTCGTGCCGAACGACTACCAGGTCGGCCAGACCGGCAAGATCGTCGCGCCGGACCTCTACATCGCCATCGGCATTTCGGGCGCCATCCAGCACCTGGCCGGCATGAAGGACAGCAAGGTGATCGTTGCCATCAACAAGGATCCCGAAGCGCCGATCTTCCAGGTGGCCGACTACGGCCTGGTGGCGGACCTGTTCCAGGCCGTGCCCGAACTGGTGGCCGAGTTGGGCTGATCGCTGCGAATTATTGGGAGAAATTCATGAGCACCTATTCACCCCCCCTGCGCGACATGCATTTCGTCCTGCGCGAACTGGCCGGCATCGATCAGGTCGGCAAGCTGCCCGGCTACGAGGAAGCCACGCCGGACACCATCGATGCCATTCTCGAAGAGGCCGGCAAGTTCGCCACCGGCGTGCTGTCGCCGATCAACGGCTCCGGCGACCATGAGGGCGCCAGGTGGAAGGACAGCAGCGTCACCATGCCGGAAGGCTTCATGGCGGCCTACCGGCAATTCGTCGAGAACGGCTGGAACGGCATCGGTTGCGAGCCGGAATATGGCGGGCAGGGCATGCCCAAGGTGGTCGTCGCCGCCGTGCAGGAGATGTGGAAGGCCTCCAACATGGCTTTCTCCCTCTGCCCTTTGCTGACCACCGGCGCCATCGAGGCGATCACGCTGAATGGCTCGCCCGAGCTGAAGGCCGCCTACCTGCCGAAGATGATCGAGGGCAGTTGGACCGGCACCATGAACCTGACCGAGCCGCAGGCCGGCTCCGACCTCGCGCTGGTGCGCTCGCGCGCCGTGCCTCAGGGCGACGGTACCTACAGGGTCTTCGGCCAGAAGATCTTCATCACCTACGGCGAGCATGACATGACCGACAACATCATCCACCTGGTGCTGGCGCGCACGCCTGACGCGCCCGAGGGGGTGAAGGGCATCTCGCTCTTCGTCGTGCCGAAGTTCCTGCTCAATGCCGACGGCACGCCGGGCGAGCGCAACGACGTGCGCTGTGTTTCCATCGAGCACAAGCTGGGCATCCACGCCAGCCCGACCTGTGTCATGGCCTACGGCGACAACGGCGGTGCAGTCGGCTACCTCGTCGGCAAGGAGAACGAGGGCCTCAAATACATGTTCGTCATGATGAACGCCGCGCGCTTCGCCGTCGGCCTGGAAGGCGTGGCGATTGCCGACCGCGCCTATCAGCGCGCGCTGGAGTATGCGCGGGAGCGCATCCAGGGCCGCGATCTCGCCGATGGCTCCGGCCCGGTGCCCATCATCCGTCACCCCGACATCCGCCGCATGCTGATGCTGATGAAGTCTCAGACCGAGGCGATGCGGGCCCTGGCTTATGTTGTCGCGGCGGCGCACGACGCCGCCGCGCGCCATCCCGACACCGAGGAGCGCAAGCGCAACCAGGCCTTCGTCGACCTGATGATCCCGGTGGTGAAGGGTTGGAGCACCGAAACCGGCATCGAGGTCGCCTCGCTCGGCGTACAGATCCACGGCGGCATGGGCTTCATCGAGGAGACCGGCGCCGCGCAGTATCTGCGCGACGCCCGCATCACCACCATCTACGAGGGCACCACCGGCATTCAGGCCAACGACCTCATCGGCCGCAAGATCGCCCGCGAGGGCGGCGTCACCATCAAGGCCGTCATCGGCAGCATGCTGCAGGTCGATGCGGCATTGGCCAGGCAGGAGGGTGAAGAGTTCGCCGCCATCCACGCCGGCTTAGCACGCGGCGTGCAGGCACTGGCCGAGGCGGCCACGCACATCGCGACGAACTTCAGCCAGGACATCAAGGGCGTGCATGTCGGCGCCGTACCCTTCCTGCGCCTGATGGGCATCGTCAGCGGCGGCTGGCAGCTGGCGCGCGCGGCACTGGTGGCGCAGACGCAGCTCGCTTCTGGCGTCGGCGAAACCGGCTTCTGCAAGGCCAAGATCACTACGGCGCGCTTCTTCGCCGACCATCTGCTATCCCAGGCCCCCGGATTGGCTGCCACGGTGCTCAAGGGCGGCGCCGGTGCACTGGCTGTGCCGGAAGAGCATCTGTAAATCCCCCGTGGGACGGTCGCAAGGCCGTCCCATATCTTTTTTTCCGGCGCAA
>JAEHDO010000425.1 GCA_016880375.1 Betaproteobacteria bacterium
CTCGGCGCCGCGCGCTGCCGCTGCACGCCGGACCAGGTGGCGCGCTACCGCGGAAAACTGTCGGGGCCGCTGCTCGACCGCATCGACATGACCATCGAAGTGCCGGCGCTGGCCGAAGGCGAACTGCAGGGGAAGGCGGAGGGGGAATCCTCGGCGGCGGTTCGCGCGCGCGTGACGGCCACACGCACCGCGCAGCTTGCGCGCCAGGACAAGCCCAACAGCCGCCTCGCCACCAAGGAGATCGACAAGCTGTGCGCGCCGGACGAAGCCGGCGCGCAATTGCTCAAGCAGGCCATCGCGCGGCTCGGCCTCTCGGCGCGCGCCTACCACCGCGTGCTCAAGGTGGCGCGCACCGTCGCCGATCTGGCCGGCGCCGAGCGCGTGTCGAACACGCACATTGCCGAGGCGATCCACTATCGCCGTCTTGCGGGGACTGACTTTTAACCGCCCTGCCGCCGGGCCGCCCCAAGGCGGAGCAGCGTAAGACATTGAGCAAAGCGAACAACCGTCACCCCCTTCCTCGGGAAGGGGGATGGGGGGAAGGCCTATCTCGACTGCTTGCAGTAAGTCTCGCGTGCGAACAGGATCATCACGAGCGAGAGAATCACGCAGGCGTACATCGTGCCGAAGCCGGCCTGCCAGGCGGCGGCATCGTAGAGGCGCGCGCCGTTGGCGCTGGCGCCGCTCCACTGCCGGTCGAGCATCCAGCCCACCGCCGGCTGCAGGAACATGCCGCCCATCAGCGGGCCCATGTTGCACACCCCCGAGGCCGTGCCCATCAGGCGTACCGGCACCGACTCCTTGGCCCAGGCGAAGCCGATGATGAGGTTGCCGGAGAGGAAGCCCGTCAGCACCAGCAGCGCCGCCAGCGGCCACACCGGCAGCGGCAGGAAAACGATCAATGTCCAGCAGGCCAGCACCAGCGCGGTGGTGACGACATAGATCGGCTTGCGCCGGCCGATGCGCTCCGACCAGGTGCCGAGCAGCGGCCCGCCCAGCGCCCAGGCGACGAGGAAGCTGGAGGTGATCGCCGCCGCCGTCTTCGTTTCCAGGCCGTGCACCTGGCGCAGGTAGGGCACGCCCCACAGGCCGGCGAAGGTCAGCACCGAACCGGCGACGCCGATCGGCACGATCACCAGGATCCAGGTGTTGCGGTAGGACAGCACGTCCATCAGTCCGCGCCAAATGGAACCATGCTGGCCCGTGCCGTGGCCGGCGCCGTGGAAGTGGCTGGCGTAGCCCGCCTCGACGGGATCGTCGCGCACGCGCAGCCAGATGGCGGCGCAGAGGAGCGCGGTGATCGCGGCAGAAAAGCCCATCACGCCGCGCCAGCCGAAGGCGTCGACCAGCAGGCGCAGCGGCACGCCGGCGAAGACGCCGCCGACCACCCCCATGAAGAGCGCCATGCCGGACGCCAGCGCGAACTGGCGCGGCAGGAACCAGTGGCTGGCGAGCTTCAGCATCGAGACGAAGGCGACGGCGACCGAGGCGCCGATCAGCAGTCGCCCGGCATTGGCCCAGAAAAGCGTCGGCGCGAAGGCGAACAGCGCCGTGCCGAGCGCCGCCACGCCGGCACCCGTGGCGAGGAGTTTCCTCGGCCCCCAGCGGTCGGCGAGGATGCCCGTCGGGATCTGCATCGCCACGTAGGAGTAGAAATAGAAGGCCGAAAGGTTGCCCAGCGCCGCCGCGCCGATGGCGAACTCCGCCATCAGCTGGTCGGTGATGACAGCCGGGGCCACGCGCTGGTAGAAGCCGATGAGGTAGAGCAGGGCGCCGAGGCCCCAGACGAACCAGGCCAGGCGGGCGGGCGGGTAATGCCGTTCCGTCATGCGAAGGCTTGCGCCCACCACAGCCGTGCGCGCAGCCCCCAGCCGGTGGTATAGCCCAGTCCCGAGAAGCGGATGGCGCCGCGGCGGTCGACGACGAACCAGGCCGGCGTCGCACGCACGCCCAGCGACCAGGCAATCTCGCCGCGCGCATCCACCAGCGCCGGATAAGTCAGCTTATGTTCCTGCATGAATCTCGCCACTGTCTCGGCGTTGCCGGACTGCATGGCCAGGGTCAGCAGCGGCCAGTCTTCGGCAAGCGCGGAAATCGTCCCCTCCTCGGCACGGCAGATCGGGCAGGTGCTGGACCAGACATACAGCAGCAGCGGCCTGCCGCCGGCGTCGCGCAACATCGACTCGAGGCTGATCGGGCGGCCGTCGGCGAGCTGACCGGCGACCGGCGGCATCGTGCCGTCCTGCATCTCGCGCCCCTGCCAGAACTGCAGGGCGACGAAGGCCAGAAGGAACAGCCAGATTTCCCAGGGCAACCCTAAACGCCGCCGCGAAGGCGGCGCCGGCTCGAGGGCACTCATTTACCGGAAACTGCCTAGCACTGTTCCCAGGGCAGGCCGTCGAAGCGCCAGCCGGCCTTGGTGCCGCGCCGGTGGTTGTCGTCGAGCTCGCCTTCGAAGCCGTGCAGCACGTTGTACACTTGGGTGAAGCCCGCTTCTTCGAGGGCATGGCCGGCGGATACCGAGCGGTTGCCGCTGCGGCAGATGAGCACGATGGGGCGGTCGACGCTCGCCGCCTTCTTCACGTGGGCGACGAAATGCGGGTTGATTTCCCAGTCCGGGCCGTCGTTCCAGGGAATCATCATGGCGCCGACGGGATGGCCGACGAAGAGGAACTCCATTTCGCTGCGGCAGTCGATGAAGAGTGCGGTGGGATTGTCGTGCAGGAACTGGTAGGTTTCCTTGGGTTCGAGGTGTTTCATGGCTGTCCTCCTGTGGCGCTTCGAGTATAGCAGAGCGGTATCAGGGCCTTGGGCCGCGGGGACCAAAGGATTAGAATCGGCCACAGTCAGGAGAAACCCATGTTCAGACCCTTCATTGCGTTGGCCGTAGCGGCATTTCTCGGCGCCGGTTGCGCCCATGTCGGCATGGGCGGCATCACCCCCGGCGTCACCAGCGAGACCGAAGTGCGGGCGAAGCTCGGCGCACCCGGCATGAGCTGGAGCGAACCGGACGGCGGCAGGCAGCTCGAGTACTCCGGCCAGCCGATGGGCACCTCCTGCCACATGGTCTTCATCGGGCCGGACGGCAAGGTGCGCGAGATCCGCCAGGCCTTCACCGA
>JAEHDO010000426.1 GCA_016880375.1 Betaproteobacteria bacterium
CTGCGCAGCTTTCGCCTGGTCGAGTGGATCGCGGCCCGGTGCCAGGTAGCCCTTGGGCGCATGAGGCAGTCTGATCAAAGGAGAGGCGGACAGGTCGAGGACCAGGTCGAAGCGCCCTTCCCTGGCGCTTTCCGCCCGATTGAAATCGATGGCACCGATCGAATCGCAGGCGGCCACGCAGGATCGGTGATCGCCGCACTTTTCCGGATCGATCTGGTAAGTGTAGCCAACTGCCCCCTCGGGACAGGCTTTAAGACAAGCATTACAGCGCGTGCAAAGCGCCAGGTCTATCGGGTTTTCCTGCTGCCAGGATACGGTGAACTGGCCAAGAAACCCGGTGATCGATCCTGGCATTCCTGAAAACACCGGGTACTCGCGCTGGGCCGGCAACTGGCCTTGGCGGGCGGCGGTCAGCAGCACGGATACATCGAGCTGCTGCTTCAGTTGTTCGGCCCAGGCAAGCGCCGCCTCGGCCTGGCCGACGATGAGAAGCGCACCCCCGGATTCGAAGGAAACCACCGGCACGGGGTCGGGAGCATCCGTCGCGGCCAAGGAAAGCAGCGCGGCCATCTTGGGTTCGGCCTGACTGCCCTCCTCCGACCAGCCGGCCAGTTCGCGGATATTGACGAAGATCAGTCTTCCGCAGAAGCGCGCTTCATCGGCAAGTTCCCCGAACAGCGGCGCCTCCTGCGTGCAACCGACGATCACATCGCTGCCGCTCTGGAGATCTCCTGTGAAACGATGAATTTCCCTGCGGCAGAGGGCCTGGCTGACCTGGGTGGGGGCAGCCAGGCCAAGCGCCTTTGCAATCGCACCGCCATCGATGGCGATGGTGCCATTGCAATTGCATAACTTGAGCTTCTTGTCCTGAATCGCCATATCCGGATCGGTAAAATTTCCCAAAACCGGCAGCAACTTATGCGCCAAGCCGCTGCGAATTCAATAACAACCAACCCAACCAGCGCATCGGTTACATGTTGTCCGGATTGTTCTGCTGGTCGGGATTCAGTTCCGCCACTTCATCCTTGACCGGCCGTTCGATTGCAGCCCCGTTCACAGGTGCGTCCAGGTCGGGTTGGCTTTCCCGCTCTTGGGGAAACAGCAGGCCGCGTGCCTGTTCCATGCGACGCAGCATTTCCTCCGGGATCGGCTCGAATTTGTTGTAGTCGTCGATATACACGTCGAGTCCGTCCATCCGGTTGAAGTGCTCCGAATGGAATAGCTTTTTAAGTGCGGCACGCTTCAGCGATTCTTCGACCTGCGGCTGGAGAAATCCCGAGAAGTCACTGGAGAAGTCGAGCGCATCGAGGGGCGGAAGCTCAGCCACTGAAGCCGGCGGCGCAGCCGCCGGCACGGCGGCAGGCAGCTTCTCCGCCGTCGCGCGCTTGAGGCGCGACCAGCGCATCAGGAATTTCTCGCTCTCCCTCATCCTAGGATTTCATCCTGGTGCTGGCGTAGCGACCGCCCTTTTTCTTCTCTTCCGGCTTGTAATGGCGATTGACAAACGCGGCCACCCAGTCGCGGATTGCCTCCGGCATGGGCACGCCATCCACCTGTTCCCCGGCATCCATCATGCGCGCCGCCACGCCATAGCTCACCGTCACCAAAGCCGGGCGCGCCAAGTCATTCTCGAAACGCCACATGATGAATACCCGCGGTTCCGGCAAGGTTATGTTGGCAAAATAGAACTCGGCCTCATCGGTGAATAGCTCCAGCGTAAAACCCGCATGGAGCCAATGTTCGCGCCGGCCGTCCTCATAGATGCGGCGCGGAGCGGCGCCCTGACCGGCGTCGGGAATGACGCCGATCGCCTCCCATTGGAAATCCGCCCACTTGTTCGCGAGTACCTTCCGTTCCATAATCACGGCGAGATGCACCCCTGATTCGTTCATGCCCGGCGATTTACTTCTCTTGCGGTGGCGCAGCGCTAGAAACTACGCATGGCTGGATGGGTCGAATTGGTTGATATTAGCCAATCTCATTTGCAAAGGCAAAGAACAGTGCGCAACGAGTCTTCGACGCCCGATACCCGACCCGGACAACCGGCAGGCTTCGTTCCGCCCACCACCCCTGCCACTTCTTCACATGCCCCCGGCACGCTGGTGGACAGGTATGGCCGCCATATCACCTATATCCGCCTGTCGATCACCGACCGCTGCGACTTCCGCTGCTTCTACTGCATGGCGGAGGAGATGGAGTTCCTCTCGCGCGACCAGGTGCTGAGCCTGGAGGAGTGCCTGCGCGTCATCCGCACCTTCGTCGGCATGGGCGTGACCAAGGTGCGCATCACCGGCGGCGAGCCGCTGGTGCGGCGCAACGCCCTGTGGCTGCTGCGCGAGGCAGGCCGGCTGGAAGGCCTCAAGGAACTGGTGGTCACCACCAACGGCTCGCAGCTCGACCGCTACGCGGCGGAAATGGCGCAGGCCGGCGTCAAGCGCGTGAACATCAGCCTCGACACGCTGCGGGCGGACCGCTTCAAGTCGATTACCCGCGTCGGCGAGATCGACAAGGTGCTGCGCGGCATCGACGCCGCCATCGCCGCCGGCTTCGAGGGCATCAAGCTCAACACGGTGATGATGCGCGGCGTGAACGACGACGAGTTCGTCGACCTGGCGCGTTTCGCCGTCGACAGGGGCATCGACCTTTCCTTCATCGAGGAGATGCCGCTGGGCACGGTGGACCACCCGCGCGCCGACACCTACTTCAGCTCCGACGACGCGCTGGCGCTGCTGCGCCCGCACTTCGAGCTGGTCAGCTCGGCCGAGACCACCGGCGGGCCGGCGCGCTACTGGCGCATCCCCGGCACGCGGACCAAGGTCGGCTTCATCTCGCCCCACTCGCACAATTTCTGCGACAGCTGCAACCGCGTGAGGATCACCTGCAAGGGCGAGCTGTATCCCTGCCTCGGCCAGAACGACGCCCTGCCCCTGATGCCGGTGCTGCGCACCCACCCCGGCGACGACGCGCCGCTGCGCCAGGCCATCGTCGACTCGATGGGCATCAAGCCGAAGGGGCACGACTTCAACGAGCAGATGCAGGATCCCAAGGTCGTCCGTTTCATGTCGATGACGGGGGGCTGATGCCCTACCGCCCGCAACTCACCGACGCCGCCCGTCCGGCTACCCTCACCATCGCCGCCATCAACGAACGTGGCGAGACGGTGCCGACGCAGATCGCCGGCGAGCATCCGCTGACCCTCTACCTCGACAAGCGCGAGATCGTCACCCTGATGACCCTCGGCGGCGCGCCCGAGGCGCTGGCCATCGGCTACCTGCGCAACCAGCGCCTGGTTTCGCGCCTGGAGGATATCGCCGCCGTGCAGGTGGATTGGGAGACGGATTCGGTGGCCGTCGTCACCAGCCGCTCTGCCGCGGATATCGAATTACGCCTGGGCAAGCGCACCGTCACCACCGGCTGCGGCCAGGGCACGATGTTCGGCGACCTGCTGGCAGAAATCGACAAGGTTTCGCTGCCGGCCGGGGCGCGCCTCGACGAGGCCACCCTCCACGGCCTGCTCGATGTGGTGCGCCACCACGAGTCGATCTACAAGCAGGCCGGCGCCGTGCATGGCTGCGCCCTGGCGCACGGCATGGATATCCTGATGTTCGTCGAGGACATTGGCCGCCACAACGCGGTGGATGCCATCGCCGGACGAATGTGGCTGGAAGGCCTCGACGGCAGCGACAAGATCTTCTACACCACCGGCCGGCTCACCTCGGAAATGGTCGTCAAGACGGCACAGATGGGCATTCCTTTCCTCGTTTCCCGTTCTGGCCTGACGCAGATGGGCTACGACCTGGCGCGCCGCGTCGGCATGACCATGATCGGCCGCGCGCAGGGCAAGCATTATCTGCTGTTCACGGGCGCGGAGCGCTTTGCCAGATCCGCCGCCCCTGTCGCATGACGGTCACCGGCCTCATCCTCGCCGGCGGCCTCGGGCGGCGAATGGGCGGGCGTGACAAGGGCCTGCAGCCCTTCCGCGGCAAGCCGATGGCGGCGTGGGCCATCGAGCGCCTGGCGCCGCAGGTGGATGCCCTGCTCATCAATGCCAACCAGAACCTGGAGGTCTACGCCGCCTTCGGCTACCCGGTCGTCCCAGACCGCATCGCCGGCTTCGCCGGGCCGCTGGCCGGCTTGCATACGGGCCTCGCCGCCTGCGAGACGCCGCTGCTGGCGACGGCGCCCTGCGACTCGCCCTTCCTGCCCGAGGACCTGGTGGTGCGCCTGCGCGCCGCGCAGGAGGCGGCCGGCGCCGACCTCGCCGTGGCGAAGACCGGCGCGCAGCCGCATCCGGTATTCTCCCTGGTGCGGCGCGAGGTGCTGGACAGCCTGACGGCCTTCCTGGAGGCGGGCGGCCGCAAGGTCGACGCCTGGTACGCGGCGCTGAAGGTAGTCGAGGTACCCTTCCCCGACGAGCGTGCCTTCGCCAACATCAACACGCTGGACGAATTGAACCAACTCGACACATGACCTCGATCCTGCAAACGCTCTCCTGTGCCGACGGCTACGACCCGGAATCGCTCGACGCGGAACGCGCCCGTCAACTCATCCTCGACATGGTGTCGCCAGTCGAGGGCAGTGAGCGGATCGGCGTGCGCGAGGCGCTCGGCCGCGTCCTCGCCGAAGACGTTATCTCGCCGCTGAACGTGCCGGGCCACGACAACTCGGCCATGGATGGCTATGCCGTACGCTTCGCCGACCTCGCGGCAGAGGGCGAAACCGTGCTGCGGCTTGCCGGCACCACCTTTGCCGGACGCGCCTTCGACGGCCGCGTCGGGCCGGGCGAATGCGTGCGCATCATGACCGGCGGCGTCATCCCCGAAGGCGCCGATACCGTCGTGATCCAGGAGACGGTGCGAACCGAGAACGGCCGGCTGGTCGTTCCGACGAAGCAGCGCCAGGGCCAGAACATCCGTCGTGCCGGCGAGGACCTGCGCGCGGACACGCCGGCGATCCGCGCCGGCAAGCTGCTGCACCCGGCCGAGCTCGGCCTGATCGCCTCGCTCGGCATCGGCGAGGTGGCGGTACGGCGCCGCTTGCGCGTCGCCTTCTTTTCCACAGGCGACGAGTTGTGCTCGATCGGCACCCCGTTGAAGGAAGGCGAGGTGTATGACAGCAACCGCTACACCCTTTTCGGCATGCTGACGCGCCTCGGCTGCGAGATCGTCGACCTCGGCGTGGTGCGCGACGATCCGGCGGCGATCGAGGCCGCCTTCCGCGAGGCGTCGGCCCGGGCCGACGCCATCATCACCAGCGGCGGCGTCTCGGTCGGCGAGGCGGATTTCATCCGCGGCCTAATGGCCAAGCTGGGGGAAGTGGCGTTCTGGAAGATCGCCATGCGTCCGGGCCGGCCGATGGCCTTCGGCAAAATCGGCGGCTCTTGGCTGTTCGGCCTGCCGGGCAACCCGGTGGCGGTGATGGTGACCTTTTACGCCTTCGTGCGCGACGCCCTGCTCAAGCTCTCAGGTGTCATGCCGATCGAGCCGCTGCCGCGCTTTCGCGTGCCCTGCGTCACGCCGCTCAAGAAGCGTCCCGGCCGCAGCGAGTTCCAGCGCGGCATCCTCTTCCATGAAAACGGGGAATGGAAAGTGCGCGCCACCGGCTCCCAGGGCTCGGGCGTGCTGCGCTCCATGTCCGAGGCCAACTGCCTCATCGTGGTCGAGCATGAACGCGGCAACGTCGAACCGGGCGAACCGGTCGACGTGCAGCCTTTCGACGGCCTGGTTTAGCTGAAGTAAAAAGGACGTCCCAGGGCGTGTCCCTGGGCGTAATCGACACCCATCTCGCGCAACCGGTTGAGCGTACCCTCGGTCTCGACGAACTCGGCGATGGTCTTCATGCCGAGCGAGTGGGCGATATTGTTGATGGCGGAGACCACCTCGAGGTTCATCGGCTCGGCGAACATGTCGCGCACGAAGGCGCCGTCGATCTTGACGTAGTCCACCGGCAGGTGCTTGAGATAGGCGAAGGAGCACATGCCGGCGCCGAAATCGTCCAGCGCGAAGCGCAATCCCAGTTCCTTCAGCTCGCGTATCAGCTCGGCCGCCTTGGTGAGGTTGGCCACTGCCAGCGTCTCGGTGATCTCGAAGCAGACAGCCTGGGGCGGAACCTTGTGCAGGGCGATCTGCTCGCGCACGAATTGCGGGAAGCGGCTGTCGTTGATGCTCTCGGCCGAGAGATTGATGTCGAACACCGGAAGATTGTCCGGCGTGGCCTCGCATTCGCGCCGGATCGCCGGCAGCGCATTGGCCAGCACCCAGCGATCGATGGCCTGCATCATGTTGTGCCGCTCGGCCGAGGGGATGAAGACCATCGGCGGCACGATCTTGCCATCGCGGTCGACCAGGCGCAGCAGCAACTCGAAATGCCGCATTGTCGAGTTGCCCTCGGCCAGGCCGGCAATGCGCTGGCGGAACAGGCGGAAACCGTTGCGCTCGATGGCGTCATGGATGGTCTCGACGATGTTCATGTCGGCACGCGGCTGGTGGCTCGCGGCCTTGGCGTGAAAGACGCGGATCTGGTCGCGGCCGGCTTCCTTGGCGGCATAGCAGGCGCCGTCGGCCTGTTCCATCACTTCCGCCGCGCTGGCGGCCGGATCGGACAGCACCACCAGGCCGATGCTGGCGCCGACATGGAACACCTTCTCGCGCCAGACGAAACGGAAACTCGACACGTCCATGCGAATCGCATTGGCGATGCGCAGCGCCTGCTCCACCGGGCAGGCGCGCAGCAGCACGGCGAACTCGTCGCCGCCCATGCGCGCCAGCACGTCGGAGGTGCGCACGCGGGCGCGCAGCACGGTGGCAATCTGGCGCAGGAACTCGTCGCCGGCGGCATGGCCGCCGCTGTCGTTGATGAGCTTGAAGCGGTCCAGGTCGATGAACAGCAACGTGTGCTGCTTGTCCGGCTCGCCGTCAACGGCGATGGCCTGGCGCAGCTGTTCCTCGAAACCGCGACGGTTCATCAGGGTCGTCAGGGCATCATGGTTGGCCTGCCAGAACAATTCCAGGGAAATGCCATGCGGGATGGAGACGTCCTCCATCGCGAGAAAACTTACCGGGCTGTGATCGTTGTCCTCGCAGGCACAGCTGATGTCGAGCACGTGCTCGTTGTCGCCCGAATCCCGCAATACCACGCGCACGGCCGGGGAGGCCCCGCCGCGGGCGGTCTGCAACTGCTCCAGCAGGACCGGCGAACCGTCGGCGGCGCTGTTCAGGGGGAAAGCCGCGGCGAAAGCCCGGCCGGCCAGTTCCGCCTGGCTGATGCCGGCCAGTTTGGCGGCTGCGGCGTTGGCGAAGAAGATGTTGCCGCGATCATCCAGGCCGACCACGGCGACATCCACGCAGCGAAAGGCGGTGTCGATCAGGTTGAGCTGGTCGCGCAGACGACTGGAAGTGATCGAGTTCCACGCCAGCCAGCCGCCAAGCGCGCTCGCCCCGCCCAGCCCGGCGAACCAGAACACGGTGACGGTCTGACCGTCGTCGACGGGGCCGAACGCCAGCGCCCCGCCGCAGGAACACAGGACGGCCAGCGCGGCGAAGGCGCGCAGGGCGCTCATTCCTCACCCGCCTTGCGCAGGGGCAC
Source organism: Betaproteobacteria bacterium (assembly GCA_016880375.1). Lineage (GTDB taxonomy): Bacteria > Pseudomonadota > Gammaproteobacteria > Burkholderiales > Rhodocyclaceae > Desulfobacillus. The sequence continues at coordinate 7,585 of JAEHDO010000426.1, forward strand.
GGCGGCGATTGCCGGCGGCGCCTCGATGCCGTCCAGTTCGACGCCCTCGATGCGCGCGAACTGGCCGCTGATCTTGCGGCTGCTGACCTGCACGTCCTGCACGTCCTTCTGCGCCTGGTCGATGTGCGTGGCCAGACGCTGCATGCGCTCGTCGAAGCGGGCGAAGTCCTTCGACAGCTTGCCCAGCGCATCCTTGATGATGTGGATCTGGTGGCGCGTCTCGACGTCCTTGAGAACGGCGCGCGCCGTGTTGAGGACGGCCATCAGCGTCGTCGGCGAAACGATCCAGACGCGCTTCTGCATGGCGTAGCCGACCGTCTCCGGATGGTAGGC
>JAEHDO010000427.1 GCA_016880375.1 Betaproteobacteria bacterium
ATACAGGAACACCGGCACGCCGATCAGCGCGGTGAGCACGCCCACCGGCAGCTGCTGCGGCGCGACGATGGTGCGCGCCAGGGTGTCGGCCAGCGTCAGCAGCGCGCCGCCGGCCAGCGCGGCGGCCGGCAGCAGCACGCGCTGGTCGTTGCCGATGGCCAGCCGCACCAGGTGCGGCACGATGAGGCCGACGAACCCCACCGAGCCGGTGGTCGTCACCGCCGCCGCCGTCGCCAGCGCCGCCAGCACATATACCGCGCCGCGCAGACGGATCACCGGCACGCCGAGCGCCCGAGCCGTCACGTCGCCGCGCGCCAGCAGGTTGAGGTCGCGGGAGATGGGCAGGGCGGCGAGCAGTCCGAACGCCAGCAGGAGCAGCGCCGGCCAGAATGAAGCGGCATGCGACAGGTCGCCCATCAGCCAGAAGAGCATGCCGCGCAGCTTGTTCTCGGGCGCGATGGAGAGGATCAGCGCCACCGCCGCGCCGCAGCCGGCGGCGACGATGACGCCGGTGAGCAGCAGCCGCGTCTGCGTCCACGAGCCGTCGCCGCGCGCCAGGCCGAACACCAGCAGCGTGGCGGCCAGGGCGCCGGCAAAGGCGCCGCCATTCACCAGCACCAGCGGCAGCCCGAACAGCATGGCGGAGAGCGCGCCGACCGATGCGCCGCCGGAAATGCCGAGCACGTAGGGGTCGGCCAGCGGATTCCTCAGCAGCACCTGCATCAGCGCGCCGGCCAGCGCCAGCAGGCCGCCGCAGGCGAAGGCCGCCAGCGCCCGCGGCAGGCGCAATTCGCGCACGACTTCCGCCGCCACGTCCTGCGTCTCGCCGAGCAGGGCGCGGCCGATGTCCGCGGCGGAAACGGGCAGGCTGCCCGCCGCCAGCGCCAGCAACAGGCTCGCCAGGCCGATCAGGGCCAGGAGCAGGATCACCAGCAGGGCGCGGCGGCGGGTGGGCATGCGTCAGGCCCCCTTCCCCCCTCCCCCTTCCCGAGGAAGGGGGTGACGGTTGTTCGCCGCTGTGCGGCTCCCTGTCCGGATGGCGCTCATTTGAAGTCGTAGCGCGCACTCAGGTGGAAGCTGCGCCCGTCCGCCGGATAGTAGTAACGATCGGCGATCCAGGGCGAATAGCCGGCGTAGGGCGAATAGCGCCTGTCGAAGGCATTCAGCAGCCGCGCCGTCACGGTCAACGGCTTCAGCTTCCAGGCGGCCTGGAAGTCCAGCGTCGCGTAGCCGGCCAGCGTGCCCCTGACGTTGCTGAAATCGCCGCTGTAGCGGCGCGCGCCGACATAGTTCGCGACGGCGGAGTAACTGCCCGCCTGCCCCGCATCCCAGGTGAGCTGCAGCGTCGCCTTGTCGCGCGGCACCAGCGGCACGCGCCGGCCGTCGTAGGGTCCGCTGCGGAATTCGGCGTCGGTCCAGGCGTACGCCAGCCGCGTCCGCAAGCGCTCGGCGATGCGCCAGTCGAGCTCGGTCTCGAGGCCCTGCCGGCGTGTGGGATCGAAATTGACGTTCGCGCCGAGGGCGCCGTCGTAGCCGATTTCGTCCTTGAGCTGCATGCGATAGAGCGAAACCCGGCCCTGCACCGTGCCCAGATCGATGCTGCCGCCGACCTCGCCGATGCCGCCGTGCTGCGGCTTCAGGTTGCCGGCGAACACCGGCACGAAAAGGATCGGATCGAAGCCGAACAGCTCGTCGGTGTTGGGAAAGCGGAACGTCGTGCCGAACTTGCCGTAGGCACGCCAGCCGCGGCCGCTGTAGCTGATGCCGACATCCCAGGCATTGCGCCGCCGCGTGGCATTGCCGTCCACCGCCGGCGAGAACCACGGGGCGTAGGCGTCCTGGTGCGCTTCCTGCTCCATGCGCTGGCTGCGCCCGCCGAGCGTGAGCGCCCAGGCTTCGGTCAGGCCGGTGGTGTTCTGGAAGTAGACGGCGGCGCTGGTCTGCGCCGCGGTCTGGCGCGGCGCGGTCGAATAGTCGGCATCGACATCGCCATCGTAGTAATCCAGGCCCAGCACGGTTTCGCTGCCCAGGCTGCCGAGGCCGTGGCGCCAGCGCAGTCGCGGCGTGAGCGACAGCGTCTCCCTGGCGCGGTCGGACAGGCTGCCGAAGGAGGCGTATTTGGCATGCTGGTCCTCCCGCTCGGCTGAGGCTTCCGCCTCCAGCATCAGGGCGTCGGTGAGCGCCAGCTTCACGCCGGGGCGCAGGCGGGTGCCGTCGCGCTTCTGCCAATCGGCGGGCGTTGTGCTCATGCGCGGGTCGCTGCGATAGGCGGCGCTGGCCAGGTAGCCGGGCAGGCCGGAGGAGTCCTGGTAGGCAGCCCAGTCGACGAAGGCCTCGCCGGCGCCGAGGTAGATGCCGGCGCGGCCGGAGAGCGTCTGCTGGTCCTGCTGGCTGTTGCGGCGCCAGCCGTCAGATTCGGCATGATGGGCGAAGACATTGAAGTAGCCGCGATCGTTGCCGGCGGCGCCGTGGGCATCGAGCCCGCGATGGCCGAAGCTGCCGATGGTGGCGGCAACCGCCGCGCGCGGGCGGCCGGATTTGTCGGTGACGATGTTGATGACCCCGCCGCTGGCGCGGTCGCCGTAGAGCACGGTGCCGGCGCCGCGGATGATTTCGATGCGCCGGATGCCGTCGAGCGGAATCGCCGACCAGCTGACGGAACCCATGTCGACGGGGTTGAGGCGCTGGCCGTCGAGGAGGATCAGGGTATTGCTCGCCGCCGTCTCGCCGAAACCGCGCAAATCGACGGCCGCATCCAGGCCCAGGCTGCCGTAGAGGCTGCGCACATCGACGCCGGCGGCCGTGCGCAGCACGGCGGGCAGGTCGAAGGCCGGCGTGCTGCGGATGTCTTCGCGGGTGATGACGGAAATGTTGGCCGGCACGCGCGGATCGGTCTCGTCGAAGCGGCTGGCGCTGACGATCACCGCCGCTTCGTCGGCGGCGGCATGGCTGGCAAGGACGAGGCTGCTCAGGACGAGCGCAATGCCCCGGGATTTGAAGTGCATGGTGGAGGGCTCCCTCGTTCCGGCCTGCGTCCCCGCTGCCGGACAATGTCGCAAAAACGGAACGCCTAAGGGAGCTTCGGTCGGTGCGGGCGCAAG
>JAEHDO010000428.1 GCA_016880375.1 Betaproteobacteria bacterium
AATTGCAGCGCCCAGCGGATTGTCTTCAGGTCGACGTTGGCGGCGTCCATTTTCGCGAAGAACTCGCGCCGCGCCGCTTCGCCGATGTAGCCGGCGGTGACGGCCACCGTCTGCACGCCGCGTTCGTGGCAGGCGTCGGCGACGTCCATGGCGTACTCGGCGAAGATGACCGGGTCGTTGTAGGTGAAGGCGACGCTCCTGCTGCCGCCCTCGGCGGCGACGCGGGCGATCTCCCCGGGCGAGGCCTGGTCCATCAGGCGGTCCATGTCCTGCGACTTGGAGATGTCCCAGTTCTGGCAGAACTTGCAGGCGAGGTTGCAGCCGGCGGTGCCGAAGGAAAACACGCTGCTGCCGGGATAGAAGTGGTTGAGCGGCTTCTTCTCGATCGGGTCGATGCAGAAGCCGGAGCTGCGGCCGTAGGTGGTGAGCACCATGCCGTCGCCGGCGCGCTGGCGCACGAAGCAGGCGCCGCGCTGGCCGTCGCGCAGCTTGCAGTCGCGCGGGCAGAGGTCGCACTGGATGCGGCCGTCGTCGAGGACGTGCCACCAGCGGCCGGGATACTGGTCCGTCACTGTTCTTCTTTCCACTTGGTGACTTCGTAGCGCGAGATGCTCACAGTCTCGTGCCAGAAATTCGGCGGCAGGCCGGCCTTGCGCTTCAATTGCTGCATGAACTGCACCGAGTCGGGCAGGCTTTCCCACACCTGCGGCAGGAAGGTGCTGCGGTGGCGGCCGTACTGAAAGACGATACCGTCGACGCCCGGTCGCAGTAGGGTCATGAAGTCGGCCTCGTCGCGGAAGCTCAGCGCGACGGCGGGCGTCAGCAGCGAGACCTCGACCGAGGTGAACTCGAATTCCTCTACGGACAGCGGCGCAAAGCGCGGGTCGCGGAAGGCGGCGGCCTGGGCGTTCTCGCGCACGTCCTGCGCGAGCGGGCGGTGCGCCTCGAGCGAACCGATGCAGCCGCGCAGTTGGCCGCCTTGGGTGAGGGTGACGAAGGTGGCGCCCGGCTCGTGCAGGCGCGCCTGCCGGGCGTCGACCGGGAGCGGTTTGCCGAGCTTCTCGCCGATCGAGGCGCGCGCCAGGCGCAGCAGGGCGGCGCCGAGTTCTCCTTCAGTCATGCAATCTCCCTTCGCGCAGGGCGAACGAGGCGTAGCCGACGACGCGCGCGCGGTCGCCGGCGGTGTCGCCGGAATTGCGCAGGTCGAGCAGTTCGATGGTCATGCCGCGCCGCCTGGCAATGAGCAGGAGGCCGTTGATCGGCGTCGCGCCGCAGGCCTGCTCGTGTTCGATCGACGGCTCGAAGGCGAGGATTTCGCCGACCGTGCCCTGGTCGATGCCCTGCGCCGAGGCGTAGGTGTGGAAATGCGAGAGGTCGGAGCTGATGAGGATCAGGGTTTCCGGCCCGCCCCAGAGGAGATCGAGCACCTCGGCCACCTGCGCGGGCGTGGCCGCGCCGACGGCGAAGGGCAGGAGGGTGAAGTCGTCGAGGATGGTCTGCAGGAAGGGCACTTGCACTTCCAGCGAGTGCTCCAGATTGTGCGCGACGTCGCTGGCGGAAACCTGCGGCAGCTTCAATGCGGCTGAAGCGCTTTCCGCATCGATGCGCACGCCGCCCAGCGGCGTGGCGAAAGCTTCGGCGACGGGCAAGGCCAGGCCGCGGATCGGCACGCGGTGCGCCGGGCCGAGCAAAACCACACGACGGATGGTCTTGCGCGCAGGGGCGAGCAGGGCGTAGGCGCGGGCGGCAACCGCGCCGGAATAGACGTAGCCGGCGTGCGGCACGATGAGCACCTTCGGCGCGGGCAGCGGTTTGACGGGCACGGCGGCCAGGTAGGACCGAATTTCCCGAGCGAGTTCCTCCGCGTCTGCCGGGTAGAACATGCCGGCGACGGCGGGCGGACGGATGTGCAGGGAGGGGTTCATTGGCGTCTCAGATTGGGTGTTTGTCGGGGGAATCAAGCATCTCCTTTAATTATAGAAAGGCCAGCAAGGCGTGTTCATCGGCTTAATGCGGTGCAGCATCGAAAGTTTCCCGTTAGGAGAAAACATGTTTTACTATACGAAAAATGATGCCAAGGCCTCGCCATGTATAAGAAAAACTATGGGTATTCATATATAAGACTTTGTTGTTGCAACGCCGCGAAATTCCTATACTTCTGACAACACGAGCGCAGGTAGCGCAACAGCGTTGCTTGCGTGTCACCCGGCCTGGCGCACCACGCCAGGCTGTCCAGTAAGCCGGATTCGATCTCCGGCTGCACCGTGAGTGGCTGTCGCCGCCAGAGCCCGCAAGGCCAGGCCCGACCCCACCAGGTTCCAGCGTCTTTTTTTTGCCCGGCTCGCGCTTGGTGCGTCCGCATGGCATTCAGACCCTGGTCAAGTCATGGTTATTTGAACCTTAAAGGTTTTGACGGGCAGCATGGGATCGATCTCGAACCTCGCCTACGCCGGCGCCTTCATGGCGCTGCTCGGCGTCGTCCTCGCCGGCGTGATCGCTTTCGCCAACCGGCGTCTCTACGTCTACGAAGATCCGCGCATCGACGAGGTTGAGGAACTGCTGCCGAAATCGAACTGCGGCGCCTGCGGCACGGCCGGTTGCCGCAACTTCGCCGAGAAGGTTGTTGCCGGTGAGATCATGCCGGCGCAGTGCACCGTGAATGCGCCGGCGCAGAACACGGTGATCGCCGATCTGCTCGGCGTCGATGCCGGCTCGGTGGAAAAGCGCGTGGCGCGGCTGGCCTGTGCCGGCGGCAAGCACGTCGCCTTCATGCGCGCGCGCTATGCCGGACACGACTCCTGCCGCGCGGCGCATGTCGTCAGCGGTGGCGGCAAGGCCTGCGCCTGGGGTTGCCTCGGCCTGGCCGACTGCGCCGACGTGTGCACCTTCGACGCCATCCACATGGATGCCCACGGCCTGCCGGTGGTGGATGCCGACAAGTGCACCGCCTGCAACGACTGCATCGAGGTCTGCCCGAAGGGGCTGTTCTCGCTCGAGCCCGTCTCGCGCAAGCTGTGGGTGGCGTGCAAGAACCTCGCCGATGGCGACATTGCGGAAGCTTCCTGCGAAGTGGCCTGCACCGCCTGCGGCAAGTGCGTCGTCGATGCAGCGCGCGGCGTGATGAAGCTGGAGAACAACCTGGCGGTGATCGACTACGCGCAGAACGAACGCACGGCAAAGCAGGCCATCGAGCGCTGCCCGACCGGTGCCATCGTCTGGTTCGACAACCCGAATGCCCCGACCAAGGGCGCAGAAGCGAAGAAAATCCTGCGCCAGAACGAATTACCCCTGATTTCCGCCTGAGGTGATGCCATGCTGAAGAAG